>JAADGO010000079.1:59062-63767 GCA_013152355.1 Chlorobiota bacterium | reverse complement strand
AATAATAGAGAACAATATATTTTACAGGGCTAAAGAGTCGCCACTTTACCTGGCAAGCGGGGGGCTGTCGCCCATGACCGTCAACTATAACGATTGGTACCAGGACAATGACGGGCAGGTAACATTTGAGCTGCCAAACGATATTTATACAAAAGGGCAGTTCTCACAGTATAAAAACAGGTCAGGCTTGGATGCCAACTCAATAATTGACGACCCGTTGCTTTCGGGCTATAACCTAACCAAGGATTCTCCATGTATTGATGCCGGGAATCCGGAATCGCCACTTGACGGCGATGGCACAATTGCCGATATAGGGGCTTTATATTTTAATCAACAGAAGGCTGCTTTGGAAAGTACAGAAGAGCATATAACCATAAATGAAGGGGATAATTACCAGGGATGGACAACAACCGGGCAATACCAGCGGGTATTAGCCTCAACATCAGGTGCCGATAGTGTTGTCGTCACTATTCTTACGGTTGACCACAAAGTAGGGAATGATGATAGAAACCCCTTAAAGCCGCTTAATGTTGTTGTATTCCCAAATCCTGCAGATGATAATGTGACTGTACGGTTTTCAGGAATCCCGGCTAAGGGTACGCAAATTGAATTGTTGGATATAAATGGAAGGATAGTTTTCAGGAAAGTTGCTGTTTCCACCTATGAAAGGATTAATATTGAGTCTCAATTACCAGGGACTTATTTTGTACGTACCACATTTGGTAAAAACCACATTGTCGATACGCTGATTATCCGGTAAAGAACACAGTCTCTTAATTCACACTCTCAAGTTTTTGTTTAAAAATCCAGGCTATAAGAGAACCATCTTCAAATGGGAAATCACGAATTGCATGCCCGACATTGTTGTACTCTGTTTTTCTTGCTACGTCTTTATTATTTTCTGTTAAGGTAAGAGTGTTCCCTGTATAGCCCCCGACAGAGATACTCTCTGATGTTTCAACGGCACCGGAGTGGAAAGTTTTCAGGAAATTATAAGCATCACGGGCCACATCAACCCGTATCGGCTCATCTTCCAATCCAATATGCAGCCAAATTGAAGTGTTTTTAGCAATAGCATCCCTTACGGTTGTATATCTTTGCCCCGAAAGCCTGATTATTACGGCAAATAAAAGCCTGTTATAATCGTAATATGCATTTGCAAGCGAATAGGTGCCAGAACCTCCTATTGAATACCCTATAATGTATATCCGATTATTGTCGATCCGGTACCTGCTTTTAAAATCCTCTATTAAATCTATCAGCTCATTGTTGTTCCATACATTTGACGGGGCTTGCGGGATCAAAACAAAAGACGGGTAATCAGACTGAAACTTTTCTGCTGTTTTATTGTTGGCATTATCAATACTATCGTATCCTAAGTAGCTTAGGTAGTCAATTTCCCCGGCTCCACCCCAGGCATGTAAAAATATTACAAGCGGGTACTTTCTTTTTTTATTAATATCCTTACCGTAATTCCAGGGTTTGCAATAATAGTAATCTGATGATGAGACATATTGAAAAAAGGGCCTGTCGGCATCATTGAAGGTTTCCGGTTCGGTATCCGGTATGTCTTTTGAACAAGAAAAAAGCAGAGCCAGTATCAAAAGCGTACAGGCCGGTAAAATTCTTATCATAAAATTTGTGTGATATTTTTGCCAGTTAAATTAACAAAATCAATAGCTGATTTATCCGGGCAGGCGACACTCAGGAAGCAACCATCAATCTTTTTCGAATAGATTGAATATGAATTGCTAATCATCGCGCCAGAGTGCCTGGCGAAAGCAGATTTGTGGATTCTGTTCTCCCTCCCCCCAACATTTATTTGTTGTAAATCAGTATGCAAGCCTATTCCAATGGCTTTAAGCAGGGCTTCTTTCCGTGTCCACAAAAGGTAAAAGCATTCTTCCGGATTTGGTGTTTCTTTCAGTAGCTTTTGTTCTTCTTTTGTATAATGCGAGCCATAAATAGCTGCATAATCAATAGCCGGGTTTATTTTTTCAACATCAATGCCGATATTATTTTTTTCGGATATCGCAATTGCCCCTGTGCCTTCTGTGTGAGACAGGTTAAAATACAGGCTGTTGCCTTCCAGGTAAGGTTTGTTGTTGCTGCCGGTATGAATTATTATTTCAGAAGGGGGCAGATTTAATGTTTGTGCAATAACCAGCCGGAGCAAAGCATGGCAAACGATATAATTATTTTTGTCTCGCGAAAAATGAAATTTCCGAGCCCTCTCTTTTTCTTCTGAAGACAATACCAACCAGAAATTATTAACCCGGGATTCAAAATGTTTTGGCGAAAAATAAAAAATCACCGTTTTATAACCAGCTTCTTTCTTAAAATGAGTACCGGGGAAAAGGCTTTTCTTTACCGTGTAACAATTTATTTTTATGTTATTTTCACTTGTGTTCATTCGTTTCCGATAATTGAGCCTGGATAACCTCCAGTTTATTATTCAGGGTATTTACAAATCCCCTTATGCTTTTCTCATTATTAATAATCTCATTATGCGTACCTTCCAATATTACCATTTCAATGTCGTTTGATACTTTATCCCACCCCAGGAATTTCTTTTTTGATTTATTTTTAGAAGCCCTGAATAGCAACACCGGGCCATTGTATTTTTGCGGCTTATAGTTTTCAACCAGTTGTTGGTATGAATCTAAAATGTAAAACTGCCTGTGTTTTACAGGAATCGGCTTTCCCTTTTTGATATAGGTTTTGAATAACTTTCTTTTAAATGAAGTTTCTATCCTCCCCCTTACACCTCGTTTCAACCGGAATATCCTGTTTTTTTCAGGGATAACACTGTCAGACAAGACAACAAGCGGCACTTCAAAACCACGTTGTTGGAGTTGTACCGCCATTTCGAAAGCGATAATCCCCCCAAATGAGTGCCCTCCCAGGAGGTAAGGCCCCCGGGGCCTGTAAGATAATAATTGATCGATATAGAAATTAACAATCTCCTGTAAATCCTTAAACCCAAATTCTTCGCCTTCCGAACCCAGGTGGAAATAACCCAGGTAAGGTTGCTCTTTATCTAAAAGCCGAGGGAGGAAATTATTGCAATTGTCTCCGTGTACCATGATAAAAGGAGGCTTTTTACCTTCGGGTTTTATCGCGGCAAAATTTTTAAGCCCGGGTTTATTATTTAACCCTGGTTCTTTTTCTGTTGGTAATGCAGGTTGCCCGGAGTGGTTTGCCCTTATTAATCTTTCAAGCCCTGAAATTGTAGGGTCTGTAAAAAAACTATACAAATCTATCTCCTTATTAAAGGCTTCCTCAATTTTTGCCACCAGTGGGATTGCCTGTAATGAGTACCCTCCAACATTAAAAAAACTATCATCGGCCCCAAAGTTGTTCGTTTGCAAAGTATCAGACCATATCTGATATAACTTCTCTTGGACCTCGTTTTCAGGTTTTATAATTGTATTATTGATATCTTCCATCATACAATTTATTGAACTACTGTTTTTACTTTTCCTGTATTAGATTCTGATTCAGTAACTATTTTAAAGTTGACATGGCTATCGGATTCCGGCGTCACCGGGTCGTTTATGAACATTTTGTAAAGTATTTGTGTAGATAGGATACCCGCAATAGCCATTTGGTCTATTTCAGATATATTTTTTTGTGCCTTTATTTTATTGATTAACAAATCGACTTTCCCCGGATGAAACAACCCAAAGGATTTTATTGCCGTTTCAGACAGGATTTCGGAAATATAGCCCGGTGCTTCCGAGTCGAAAAAACTTTTTGCAATGGGGGCCCGGTATGCCTGCTTTGGCCTTTTCGAAATAGATTCCGGTATTTTCCCGATACTCATTTTCTTAAGCAGGAACTTTTCATTCAGGCAGTTAAGTTTAAAATTGTCGGGCAGGTTTGTGCAAAACTCAATTACCCTGAAATCAAGGAAAGGATACCGCCCTTCAATTGAATTGCCCATAGCCATACGGTCTCCCTGAGACGAGAGAAGGTATCCCGACATAAAAATGGTAGATTCCAGGTATTGCGATTTAGCCAGGTCGCTCCAATTCATAAAATTGCCTGGCAGGTCGCTGGAAAGTGAAGCCAATGGGTCGTAGCCATCAAGGGTTGAGGCTATATCGCCTGAGAAATAATTTTTTATACGCGATGTATTATGCCAGCGGAGCAAATGGGAATAAAATGGGTTGCCTGTTTCGCTAAGCTTATAACCGAAAAACATTTTCAATGCAATATTATTGGAATCCTTCATCATGGGAAGGTAGGGGTATAGCTTCCCCAAAAGCTTTGGGCGGATTGTTGAATTTGGCTCTTTTGCCCAAAACCTCCTGATTTTTGATTCTTTGAATATATTATACCCGGCCAGTATCTCATCGGCTCCTTCGCCTGTAATCACAACTTTAATATTGCTCTCCCTTACTTTCTTCGAGAGTAAGAACATCGGAGTGGGGGAGGTCCTTAAAATCGGGGACTCTGTATGCCATACCGTATTCATAAACTGGCCTGCGATTTCTGCTGCGGTACATTCGAAAGCCGTATGGTGCGTGTTGAAATATTTTGCTGCCTCCTGCTGGTACGATGTTTCGTCAAACTCTTTATCTTTAAACCCGATTGAAAAAGTATTCAGTATCCCCGGGTTAATATCATGGATTAGTGCCGTGGTGACACTCGAATCGAGTCCTCCGCTCAGATAGGCGCCGACAGGGACATCTGCCCTGAG
>JAADGO010000079.1:0-59035 GCA_013152355.1 Chlorobiota bacterium | reverse complement strand
AATTCTTCAACAGCATCGGGTAAACTGCGGGGGCGAATATTCCCTTTGTCCGGGAAATCCATACTCCAGTATTTCTCAATATGGATTTTTGAAGAACTCACAACCATCTGGTGCCCTGGCGGCAGTTCATAAATATCTTCAAACGGGGTATTGGGCGAAAGTGTCGACCAGAAAGTAAAAACCTGTGCTAAACTTTCAGGGCGGATGGCTTTATTAACCTGCCCAAGGGTAAATAACCCCTTTATTTCGGAGCAAAAGGCAAAAGAGCCATTCTTTGCCCAGTAGAACAGGGGCCTGATACCTACACGGTCGCGTGCAAGGAACAATTCCTGTTTCCTCTTATCCCATATACAAAAAGCAAACTGCCCATTGAAATGCTTCAGGCAACCAGCACCATAAATAGCATACATCTGCACAACCACCTCGGTGTCGCTGTGTGTTTTAAGCCTGATGCCTTTTTTCTCAATGCTGCTCCTTAACTCGCGGTAATTAAATATTTCGCCATTATAAACGATCCAGTAATTCTCCGAATCATCCGATATGGGTTGCTGCCCCGATGCCAGGTCGATGATGCTCAACCGCACGCTTCCAAGCCCCACGCCCTTCCCCAGGTACATGCCGCTTTCATCCGGGCCCCGGTGCCTGATTGCCGAAAGCATTCTCTTTACATTCTGTCCGGGTGAACTATTTTGTTGCGAAGAGTAATTATATATTCCGGCAATTCCGCACATATAACACTGGTTTAATTAAGTTTACGTTCGATAAAATTGGCAATTGCATTGACCGACTTAAAGTTCTCTTCTAACAGTTCCGAATCTTTTGGGTTTAAATTAAAAGTGTTTTCAATAAAAACAATTAATGAAATAAAACCCATAGAGTCGAATATACCCTGTTCGAAAATTAATGTGTCGTTTTTTACCTGTTCTGCAGGGGCAAATGTTGTTTCGATAATGAATTGCCTTACTTCTTCTTTAATATCAGTTGAATTTTTCATGAAATAAAAAATTAAATATTCAGAGATTATCTAAAAGTTATTAATTATGGTTTCAAATATAATTATGAAGTTGTTTAAAATTAGAAGTTGTTTAAAGTTAAAGTGGCTTGCCTGTCAGAGTTGTTTTCGCCCCATTATTCTCAATCACATCTACAATCCTTTGGCAAAGTAGCGGGGCTACAGTTTTTGCAAAATCCTTCCCCGGGTGCGAATCGCCTGACGAGCTGGCATATTCCTTCTTGAGGTATAGCCCGCCTTCTGTTTCAAGTTCGCGGAAGTCCCATACGTAAATATTATCGCCGTCTGTATCCCACTCATTCTTAACCCATTCGGAAAATTCTCTTGCCCGGGCAGCATTTTCCGGGGTTGTTTGTGCTTCGATCAGTGCCGCACCGGTCCATACAATAAACTTTACCTCCGGGAATTGGGTTAATTTCTGTTTTAAAGCCTGGTATTGAAGTTTGTAGTTTCCCAGCCGTTTCTCCGGCGAATCAATATCGGCATTATCCAAATCTTCCAGTATATTACTACCCGGGAAACAATGTTTAAAGATTATGACATTATACTCCTTCGTCAGCATTTCCAGTGTCGGTTCTTCAAGATATGGCTGGTTTCCAGCATGTTTCACCCAAATATTATAATAATCATAAGGGTAGTTGTTCCATCCGTACGGTTGGCTTTTGGGGAATTCCTGTTCAGTTATTTTGTATGAAGTACCATTCTTTTTGTTGTAATTATTAAACCATTTGGGGACTTCCTGTTGAGCAAGGATACCACTGCTTCCCCCTTTGTAAATTATTGCACCGGTACTGTGGTGTAAGAAAAGGATCTTGCACTCTTTGCCGGTAGAGGAGGCATTGTTTTTTGAACATTGAAATATTATTATTGCAGTTATAATTGCAATAGAAATAAAAAAACTTGTTTTTAAAATATTCATAGCTGTTAATTTTATAGTGTTACTATAGAAGTTGTTTAAAACCTCATATAATAGAATGATTCGATTCCGGTGCCCGAAAAATAGATAAGGGCAATAGCAATAAAGTAACCCGCCCAACGGACCCACAGTGGTTGTTTCATATAAAATGACATTATATCTTTTCCTTTTTCATTGAGCATTTCCACAATAAATAACAAAATAAAACATGCAAGGGCCAGGAGGAATGCCGGACTGTTAGCAATAAGCCCATGCACATTTATCCCTGATTTTATATCTGAAAATAAATGGGATATGAAGTATAAGGCTTCAGTCAAAGAATTGGCGTAAAAGAACACCATAGATACGGCCATGAATAAGAAAACAAAAAAACGGCCTAATGTATTTACCATATATTTGGGAAGCCTGGCAGCTATATTAAACCTTATCTTTTTTGTATAAAACTCATATACAACAGCTATGCCCTGAAGTATCCCCAGCACAACAAATGTCAGGTTTGCACCATGCCAGACCCCAATAATGAAAAAGGTTAAAAATATTCCTGCAACAGCAGCCGTATTCCCCCACCTCCTGAATTTGACAATGAAAGGGATAAAAATAAAATCATTGCACCACGAAGATAATGAGATGTGCCACCGTTTCCAGAATTCTGATACATTTTTAGCCAGGAATGGGCGTTTGAAATTATCAACCAGGTCAATCCCAAAGATTTTTGCAGAGCCTAAAGCCATATCTGTGTACCCTGAAAAATCAAAATAGATGTATATGACCTGGATAAATAAAACAATAATCAGCGAGGCCCCGGTATAACTATAAATATCATTATAAACATTTGAGACAGGCCCATAAAGATTATTGGCAATAACGATTTTCTTGAATGCCCCCCACAATAACAACCTTAAACCACTGGCGGCTTTGTCCCGGTCGAAAACACCAGGGTTTTTTATTTGTGGGAAGAAATGCCCCGAACGCTCTACAGGCCCCGAAAGGAATTTTGGGAAAAATAACAGGAAGGTTGCAAACCGTGCATAATTTCTTTCAGCTTGTTCACTTCCCCTGTTTATCAGTATCAAATACCCAAGAGCCTGGAATGTATAATAGGAAATCCCTAAAGGTATGAGCAACGTTAAATATGGCATTTTAACGTCAAAAATCGTTAACGAAATGGGCGCATTAATATTTTCAAAGAATATATTGATATACTTGAAGAATGCAAGAATCCCCACATCGGCTACAATGCCCAGCCAGAATACTTTGCTTTTAAGGGCTGGCCTATCTTTAAACCTGTCAAGCAGAAGCCCCAGGAAATAGTTTAACGTTGTAAGTGCTAAGGAAAATAACGCTACCGGCAATGAAAAGCCGGCGATAAACAGCAGGCTTGCCGCAAATAGCACATAATGCCTGCACTTTTTATTTACAGAGTAATAGAGCAGGGATACAACTGTTAAAAAAATAAGGTAATATAATAAATAAGGCAACATAAGAATTTCAAAAGAAATAATTTATAAAAATAGTCTTAAAAGCTGTTTGAAATCTATTTTTGGAAGGTTATTTCTTCCTTGCGCATATCACCCTGATATTGCCTAAATTATCGGATACTGATTCAATTTTATCGTATTCCTGCATGTTTTCGCATATATTCATAATAAACCTACCTTGCCCGACTCCAACCTCAAACAATAACCATCCTGTTTTTGTTAAAAATTTCGAAGCTTCCCTGATCAGGTTTTGAATTAGGTTTATCCCTAACATACCCCCATCAAAAGCTAAAGTGGGCTCGTTTGCTGAAATCTCGGCATGTATCTTCCCAACTTTCGCACTTGAAATATATGGAGGGTTGCAAACAATCAAATCTGTTTTCTCATAAAACCCGTCTGTTTCAAAAGCCGAGAATAAATCGCCCTGTGTAACCTGTACACGGTGCCCGAAGTTTAATTTAGCAATATTCTCCTGTGTAAGGTCAACTGCTTCTTGTGACAGGTCGCTTGCATTAACAATAGTAGCCGGGGTATAATGCGCCAGGGCTAATGCCAGGTTCCCGGCTCCACAGCAGACATCAATAACCTTGACTTCTTGTTTTAACAGGGCTGCCCGGGTGCATACGTCTACAGCTTTCCTGCCTAATATTTCGGTTTCTTTCCTGGGGATTAATGCCCTGTTGTCAGCTAATAATTCAATATCCATAAAACATTGCCGCCCTGTAATGTAGGCAAGCGGTGTATTATTTAGCCTTTTTTCAACTAGTTGGTGAAATACTTTTATCTGCTGTTCTGTTATGTCAGGGAGTGGCAATCCGGCAGCTTTTTCGGCCGACTTGGGTTGCCCGGCAGCAGTAAACCAAAGTGCTTTTAAATTAGAGTCTATGGTTTCTTCCGGTTTATCTTCAGGAAGCTGGAGTTTTGTTGCCAGGCCACCTTTTATTTTGTTGAAAATTTCTTCTTTAAACATAGTTTTAGAGGTAGTTATACAATTCTTTCTTATCAATTTTCCCGTTTGTGCTTTTGGGCATTTCTTTTAAAAAAATAATTTTTTGAGGAACCATAAACAGTTCCAGGTGGGTTATACATTGTTTTTGAATTACTTTCTCGTCCGGTTGCGCATAATCATGGGTAGTAACAAAAGCCGCTATTGATTCCCCCAGGATATTATCCCTGACACCAATTACTGCCACCTCTTTTATGCCTTTTACTTTATAAATAATATTTTCAATCTCAATCGGGCTTACTTTCTCCCCCCTGGTTTTAATAATATCATCATTCCTCCCCTGGAAATACAGGAATCCCTCTTCGTCCATTTTAAACCAGTCGTTGGAACATAGTATTCTTTCGCCGGGGATCTTGCCCGGTTTAAGCATCTCCGCTGTTGCTTTATGGTTATTCCAATACCCCGCCATAACGTGAGGCCCACGGATATGTAAAATCCCCGGTTTGCCTGTTGGCACCGGCCCTCCTTCGGGTGATAAGAGGAATACCTCGGTGCCGGGGATTGCTTTGCCAACAGATGCCGGTTTTAAATCAATCAGTTCAGGTTCGAGGTAGCAAACCCTTTTGCATTCTGTTAATCCATACATCTTAAAAATCAGTGCATTGGGGAATAATTTTTTTAAGTCGGGAATAACCTCTGCCGGCAATGCTGCGGCAGTATTTGTTATTTTTTTTATGCTGTCGAATGAAATCCCTGTTTCTTTGTTGGAGGCTATCATCATTGCGTAAATAGTAGGTACTGCCGGAAATACGGTTGGCTTGAATTGCTCAATATGATTGTATATGGTGGCAGGGAATGTGAATGATTGCTCAACAATTAGCGTACCTCCCACAGTTATTGCCATAAATAGCTGGTATAGCCCGTAATCAAATGCCAGTGGCAAAAGCAACATTATACGCTCATCTTCTGTCAGCCTTAAATACTGTATAAGGCTCCACGAAATAAAAACCATTGATTGGTGTGTCATCATAACCCCTTTTGGAAACCCCGTGCTGCCCGAAGTATATATCAAAGCAGCAAGGTCGTTGGGAATGATATCCGGAAGGCCCGCATTGGTGCAATTGCCCTGGATAATAGTCTCAAAAGCCGACAAATTGTAATCCGGCTTTTGAATGATTTCACCTGTTACACCGGTAATGATGACTTCCCTGACAGATTCTGTGCCTTCTAAAGCATTAGAGAACTCCTGTTTAAGCAGGATTTCTGAGATCAGCACCTTTGCACCGCTATCATTTAAAATATATTGTAATTTTTTTGCTTTTGTTTGCGGGTTGATAACAAGGAAAACAGCACCTGCTAAAATAGCCCCGTATATTGAAACAATGCATTGCCATGAATTATTCATATAAATAGCTACCCGGTCTCCCTTTTTTATCCCGGCAGCGGCAATATGGCAGGCAAGTTTCTCAGAGCTTTCTTTCAGTAGGGAATATGAATATTCCTTGCCTTTAAAGATTATTGCTGCCTTTGACGGGTTCTTCCCGGCCGAACGCAACAATGCTTCTCCCAGTAAACGTTGAGGTATTTGAATCATCTGGATACTATTTAAAAATCTTTAATAGGTGGCATTCTAAGGTATTCAGTTGTTTTCTGTTTACGGTTGAAATTCTTATAGGCCGATTTAATTTCATCCTCTCCCATCTTCAATACCCTGGCTATTTCAGCAGGTTCATAACCATTCTCATACCCATACCAGATCATATCCATTTCGTTGAAGGGCAACTGGAAGAAAAACTCTTCCTGGGTTTGCTCGGCTGAATACGTATCGGTGGTTGGGGTACGTTCGATAATCTCCCCGGGGATCCCCAGGTAATCAGCCATCTGGTAAACCTGGGATTTATATAAATGGGCAATAGGCATTATATCGGCACCGCCATCCCCATGCTTCACAAAAAAACCTTGTTCTACTTCGTGCTTGTTTGGTGTGCCAACTACTGCATAATGCATCCGTTCGGCATGGTAATAAAGCATCGACATACGGCATCGCTGCTTAAAGTTAGATGCTGCTACAATCTGCAGGTATTCCTTTAATGGGAGTAGTTTACTTTTCCCCTGCCCATTTTTATCGACAATCGTCAGTGAAAAAAGAGGAGGGAGGTTTTGGTTGATCCCCTTTTGGCTAACACCTATCTTCATTTTGTATTCGGCAGGGTTGTACTCGGGGAATACCGCGGCTACAGCCTCGTCTCTGCGATTGTAACACCCAAACCCGTCAAGGGCTTTTGTTATATCTTCTTCAATTGTTTGAACTCCAAATTTTTGTGCCAGGCCCTGGGCCAATAGCTTGCTGTCTTCACTTGAGTCCTTTTCGGGGAGCATTACCCCTATTACCCGTTCGGGGCCTAAAGCCTTTACAGCTAAAGCCAGTGTTACCGATGAATCAATCCCACCGCTAATGCCAATAATGGCACCCTTCCGCCTAAGGACTGTTAATATGCCTTCCTTTAATTTCCTTGTTACCGAATCCACTTCCGATTCGATATCTTTGATAACAAGGATATCTTCTGAGAATTTTTGTGTGTTCACTGGTTTGATATTTTTATATTATTGAATGATTATGGTTTAACCTTGGAATTTACTATTTCATATATTGTTGCCCAATCAGGTATGCCAAGGATATTGCGGTCGTCAATATACAGGTCGGCGTATATTTTCCTGCTATAAGTATGGTCATAGGTTTCGCCAGGCGAATTGTTGTTTACGGCATGGAATTCAAACCCTCTTTTTTTACAGAATTTAATTGCTTTCTCCAGTTCTTTCCCCGAACGGAAGGTCCATAGGATCAGCGTGTGCCCCTGCTCTTTCAACATTTTCAATGTGTCGAGGGCATGAGGGATCTCAGCCCCAATCTTGGGGTATTTATGTTCTACTATCGTACCATCAAAATCAACAGCAATTACTAATTTATCAGAATCCATCATCGAAGAAAAATATTTATTACCCCGTTGCCGGGGATACTATTCAACCGCAATGTATGCTATATTTCATTTTATTGCAAGCCCGGGCTATTTATTATCGCTTCCTACATCCCCATAGCCTTGTTTCCAGTACTTGTGTGCATAACCATACCCCTTGTGCGGCACATCATTTACTAAGATTGAAGCCTGCTTAATCTTGTTAAATTCTACTATCTTATTAATTTGTTTTATCTGGTCTTTATGGCTTTGGTTTAACCGTAAAATGAATAAATTAACATCTGCAAACTGGTTGATAACAATTGCATTAGGAATCAATAAGACCGGGGCATTGTCTAAAACAATATAGTCGAATGCTGCGCGTGCCCTGTTAAAGAATTCTTCCAGCCGCCCGTTGTCGAAAAGCCCGGAAGGGTTTGACCGGGACGCCCCGGCCTGTATGAGGGATAAATTCGTTACCTGGGTTGGCTGGATAATCTCCTCAAAACTGGTTTGGTTATCCAGGAAAGAGCTAAGCCCGGTATCCGATTTTTCTCCGATAAACAAATGGATGCTGGGTTTATGCAAATCTGCACCAACCAGTAGCACTTTTTTATTGTACATTGCTAAAATGGCTGCAAAGTTTGTAGAAATGAAAGACTTCCCCTCTTTGGGGAGTAGTGAATTTATTGAAATAACCTTGCTGCCAGGTTGGTTTAGGACTTCTTGCAGGTTTACTTTTAGCCCGCGGAACGATTCGGCGATCCCTGAGCGCGGATGTTCTATCACAGGCAGTTTTACCTTGTATTTATGGTGGATTATACCATCTAATACAGGTATCTTACTTTCTTTCTCAATTTCTTCCAGCGATGCAATACTGTTGTCGAAAAATCCGATTACCGTGATGAAAATAAAAGGGATCAGGAATCCCAATACAATCCCGCCGAATAAATAAAAAATCAGCACAGGGCCTACCCTGACTGCGGTTTCAACCAGGGCCGGGTCAATAACTTTTGCTTGCGGGGCAATAGATGCCTGTAAGATTGAAGCTTCTGCTTTTTTCTTTATCAGGAAATTGTACAGCTCATTCTTAACTTCAAAATCCCTCTGTATGTCGACCAGCCTCTTTTCGGTTTCAGGTAATTTTGCTAACCTGGCCTGTATGGTGTTAAAACGGTTGTTGATGCTTTGCGTATCCCTTTCGGCATCCCGGATCAGGTTATGCAGGCTTTTTTTCAAACTATTGACCGTCAACTCAATTTCTTTTTCCAGATGGATATAATTAGGGCTCTTTTTCTGGACGGTTAATGACAGTATCTCACGTTTGTTGTATAGTTCAATGAGTTTGTTCAGCAAAGTATTTAAGCCGTCATCATTAATACCGACTGCCGATGGGTTGCCCAGTTGCCCTATCATTTGCGAATCGTCCAGGTTGTCCTGTAGGTTTTTATAAAAACTTAACCGCTGGCTGGCTAAAAATTGTTCATTCTCTATATCAGCCAGTTTTTCATATATTAAATTAGCCTCCTGGCTCACATTCATCGCTTTATTATGCTTGCGGTAGTTATTAACCCTCTCTTCGGCAGCTTGCAATGATTTTTTTACTTCTTTTGATTGCGCCTCAATGAAGTCAACCGATTTCTTTGAACTCTGGCTTTTCTTTTCCATTTTGAACTGAATGAATACTTTATTCAGTTCATTCAGGAAATCTGCTTCTTTTTGCGGGATCTCCCCCTCTGATTTTAAGTAAACTAAATTCGATTTCTCATTTTTAATATCAATTTTGACCTTTTTCAAATAAGTCAAGGCTATTTGGCTCGGCTGGTTAAATTTAAAAGAGTATTTCTCCCCGGGCTTCCCATTTATATATTTGACTGTAAAGTGGAAAAAAGGATGCTCAAAGGGTGAATTAAATTTACACTTCTGTTCAAATTTTATTTTCTCCTTTTTACCATTGATTTTTATTTCTGTATCGGCAGAGATTATATATTCCTCACTGTTCAGTGCCGTGATATACAGCAAAATATTTTTATAATTCTCAGCTCCTTCCAGGGGAATAACTTCAAAGGGGTCGTTTTTGTATAACTCTTTTTTTGACAGCAGGTTATTTTGGTACCATGTTATTTGCCAGCCCAGGTTTTCTACTGTTTTCCTGAATATTGAATATGAATGCAAAATTCCGACCTGGTCGTCAATATTCCCTTTTTCGTAATAGGGGTGGTCATCGAAAGTTACTTCCGAACTGAGGGAGTTATTCTCCCCGTAGATCAGAAGGCGGCTTTCCAGTTTATATGTAGGCGGCGTAGTTTTGTAAGCCAGCAGGCTCACTGCCAGCCCTGCAAAACAAAATACTGCAAACCATGGCCACCTTTTCAGGTATTTCATATATCCTTTCCGCAGGTTCTCTTTCTCCATTGTTTCAAGAGAATAAATAAAATCTTCAAATTTTTCCATTATAAACGGGTTTTAAAATATACCATTCTATGAAGTCCTATAAACCAATAAATCCAAATACAATTAAGATTGTAGAAATTGCAGAAAGCCCAAGAGAATAGGTTGATGCATTAATCTGTGTGTTTTTACTCGGGCGTGGAGGGATATAAACTAAATCATTAGGCTGCAAATAGAAGGCATCCGACTCAAATACACGTTTACTGGTAAAATCAAGGGTATGTGTATGAGTGTTGAATTTACCCTGCCTTATGACCACTACATTATCAATCTTAGCAAAGTCGGTGATTCCGCCTGCCATGCTAATAGCCTCTAATACATTTATTTTGCCCTGGTAATTGTAGTAAAGCCCCGGGTTACGCACTTCGCCGGTTACGTTAACCTTGAAACTTAAAATTTTCACTTTTACCATGGGTTCTTTTAAATATTCCATTGCCCTGGCTTTAATACGATTTTGGGCTTCGATCAGCGTTAACCCTGAAACGGTGATTATGCCAATGATAGGGAATGATATGGTTCCGTCAGCTTCAACCAGGTAGCCATTGATGTATTGCGATGACAAATCGCCATACATTTGCTGGGTGCCCGAAAAGAAATTGTTCCCCTGGCTTGGGTTAAAAAGCTGGTTTACATCAGTATCCAATGTCTGGATATTGATATACAAATTATCAAAAGGCCTGATTTTGTAGTAAGGTACTTTTACGGACGACCCAAACAGCGTTTGGTTATTCGCTAAATCCTGGAAATATACCAGGTCTCTTGGCAACTTACATGAGGAGAGTAAAAGCACCCCAAGAAGTATAATCGGGAAAAAAGTTGTTTTTTTCATTGTATAAGTTTTATGTTTTTTTATTCATTATTGTACAATATTATCTGTCCAGCCAAACTTTTGCCTTTTCCCATTCAGTGTTTTGAAAAAGTCCCAAACGCCACTGGCTTTCACTATTAACTCATTGATGTCGTCAGCATCGTTAACACAGAGCCTCTTTAACCTGAACAAGTCTGATTTGATTGAATTAAACCCAAAATCAACCGTTAAGCCACATTTGTAGCCAGCCTCTTTAGAATAAGCTATTTCGCGCTCGGAGTAATCGCCGTTGGGGTATGAAATAGCATTGATACCCAAATTAAACTCTTTTTCAAGTATCGTTTTTGATTCAAGAATCTCCTTTTTTGCTTCTGCCGGTTTACATTTTGGCAAGCATGGGTGGAACCTGGTGTGCGACTCCATATTTACTATGCCCTTCATTTTATCTATTATTAATAACCATTTGGCTGGAATTAATTTATGAATTTTTAAACAGTCTCTAAATTCTTTTTATTGGCCATTGCCATTAAAAAGAAGCCTGAAAGTTTTCGCTATGATAATAAAATCAAGCTTTAACGACCAGTTGTCGATGTATTGCATATCCATTTCCATCCATTTATTGAATGGGATATTATTACGCCCCGAAATTTGCCATATACAGGTAATCCCCGGGGGGACGCTTAACCGGCGGTTCAAACTCCTCTTATATTGTTTTACCTCTTCCGGGATTGGCGGGCGAGGCCCTACTATCGACATATCGCCCATTAAAACATTGACGAATTGGGGCATTTCATCTAAAGAAGTTTTTCGCAGGAACTTGCCAATCTTTGTGACCCTCGGGTCCTTTTTTATCTTGAATACCGGCCCGTCCTGCTCATTCTGGCTCATTAGTTGTCCTTTCAGCTCTTCAGCATTTACAACCATTGTCCTGAACTTCAGGCAGGTAAAATGGCGGCCGTGCTTACCTACTCTTGTTTGCCTGAAAAATACAGGCCCGCTATCGCCAAGTTTTATTAAAACAGAGATTAACAGCATAAATGGCGAGAACAGGATTAACACGATGATTGCCAGCAGGTAATCAATACCCCTCTTTAATTTAAAAGCAAGGTAATTTTCCGGAGTATTCCTGAACGACAGGAAGAATTGATGGTTTAAGAATGTTAAATGGGGGTGTAAGCCGCTAAAACTAAAAACATCGGAGTGTAAATGGAAGATTACGCCAACCTCACGGCACATCGAAACAAATTTTATAACCTCGCTTGTTTTAAAATTATTTTTACAGAAAAAAACTTCATCAATAACTTTCTCGTCAATAACCTTTGAAAAATCTTCATCCTCAGGAATTATTGTGTATAAGTTTTTATATTTTTCACTGATTACGGTAGAGTTTGTGATTATACCACCTATCAGGTAGCCCCAATAAGGAGATTGCCTGAGTTGTTCAATAAAATTGACAGAACTGTCATCGGCAATTATTAAAATCATCCTGGTATTATAGCCACGGTTGCGGAAATACTTCATGATAGTCCGCCCCAGTACCTTTTGGGAGAACAAAACAATAAAATTTATAATTGCAAAAACAATAAAAACTGACCGTGGCAACGAGTCGTAATCAAGTAAAAATGTTAAAGCAAACAGAAGTGTTATTCCTATTGCAACAACACCAATGTATTTCTTGATTAAATGCCTGAAGCGTTGTATCCTGGCCATTGCCCCCAGCTCAAATAATTCAAGCAATACAAACCATATAGGTGCAATCAGGAATGCCATTACATAATATTCTTTATTGCCGATTGACAACGTATTGCCAAAGTATTCTGAAAGCCATATTGAGAAAAAGAAACATGCCAACGTTAACAATACCTGGAAAAAAACGATTAGCCTTTCCAGTACCGGTTCACTTTCTTTAATCATAACTACTTATTTAAATATTGTAAGTTGTTTTTAGAGTAATAATCCAATGGTTGGATTTGAAATAGAGGTTTGTTAATTGATACTCAACAGATTGGTTTAGAATAAAGCTTTATATTGAGCAGAAATTTTCTCCCATGTATAATGGGTTGATGCTATTGCGTACATATCGTCCCTGTTGGTTTTAATCGTTTCGTCCGGGATATGTTCCAATAATTCGATTAAAGAAGCAGAATCTGTAAAGAATGCTGCTTTGTTTTTGGTGGCTTCCCGGTTTGTAGGGACATCAAATGCAATAACCGGTAAATTCAGGTTCATTGCTTCTACCAGCGTTGGGGCAGTGCCACAACGCGAATGCGAATGAATATATAAATACGCATTCCCACGAACAAAATCCAATTCCCGTTTATCGTATATATTGTCAATTAATATCATATTTGGGTGCCCCGTATATTTTTGCCTGAGCTTTTTACCGTATGTGGAAATATCCCAGTTTGAGAGTAAAACTATTTTATACTCCTTAAAATCCTCAAATGCCTCAAGTACCATGTGTAAATTGTTGTCGACCTGGGCCCTTGAAATACTGATGGCATATTTTTCTTTTACAAACGGGTATTTTTTTACGAGGGGCTCACCAGTGGGTGCAATTTTACTTACATGGTCGCCTCCATACCGTATTACGGTCGATTCAGCATTGAAATTTTGCTTCAGGCTTTCTTTGTAGAGTTCATTGTCTACAATGTTGATATCTGCGAATTTTGCGGCGATACGATGGTTAAACTTCGCCCATTTTTGTTGCAGCCAGCTTAACTTTTCGCGTTCCCATTCGTTCAGCCCGCCGTGGTTTATGATAACCTTTGCCCGTGACAACTTTTTTAACGGCGTCATAAATCCGGAGCCCACAGGGCTGAGGTAAAGTACCACATCTGATTTAGCCAGCGCATCGATATACGTAAGCACATCGTATAATATCCCTCTGAAACCACTTGCATCAAGGGGTATGTATTTAAGTTTCGCCCCAAAATACGTTTTAGCTTTTTCCGGGTATTTGTGCGCATTGCAATAAACGGTGATGTCGAACTCATCCCCCAGGTTCTGGCATAAAAAGTCGGCGAAAGTTTCCAAACCTCCGTATTTTGCAGGGACACCATGGATGCCTACAATATGAATCCTTTTCTTTTTTGTCTTTAACTCGGGGCGGGCAACACCGTCCAGAGGAGATGATTCATGCCTGATTGTACCCATATTATATTGCGGCGTATTGCGGTATAGGGCTGTTGACCCTGATTTAATAATGTTTTTCATCTTGTTTGTGGAATTAAAATAAAAGTAAAGGATAATTTAAACAGTCTCTAATTAGTAGCCTGATAGAGCTCCAATAAACTTTGGTAGTACTTATTCATGTCAAATTTACCTTTTGCTTTTTTCGAAATCTGAGCGTAATCCCAATCCCGGGACTTCATCATTTCACTTACCTTCACGGCCAGTCCGGATTGATCAAGAGGCTGGAACAACATGCCGTTTTCATTAGGCGACACCAGTTCGGGAATACCTCCTATTGCAGACCCCAAAACAGGGGTGCCCAGGGCAAATGATTCTATTATACTTAACGGATTATTTTCATACCATTCTGAAGGTAAAACCATAAACCTGGCTTCCCCCAGAATGGTTTTGATTGTTTCCCAGGGCTGGTGTCCAAGGAATTCAATATGTTTGTAATTATATTTTTGTTCTAATTTTTCCCTGAGAGGCCCATCGCCTATTATTTTTAAATTGAAGCCAGGCAGGCCCGAGGCCGCCCTTAATAGAGTTTCCAACCCCTTTTCGCGGGATATCCTCCCCAGGTAAACGTAATAGCCCTTTTTATGAAGGTTAGGCCGGAACTTATCCTGCCCGGTAAAATTGTATAACTGTTTAATCTTTTCAGGGGAAAACCCCGCTTCAATCATTTTGTTTCTTAAAAATTGCGATGGGGCAATAAAACAGGTTGTATACGTCTCCAATTTTTTGCGCGACCACCTCATTGCTTCAAGGTAACCAATTAAACTACCCGTTAAACTATTTTTGATACAACGGTATTTAATTACATTCGTTTTATCAGCCAGGCATTTTTCACATGGTTCCCCGTTCCGTAACAATGAATAGGAGGGGCAAATCAGTTTATAGTCGTGTAAAGTCCAGAATACCGGTATCTTTTTATCGTACGCCTCTTTTGCAATTATGGGCGAAAGTTGCGTGTGGATGTTGTGCAGATGAACAACATCTGGTTTGAAATCATCCAGCAAAGCATTCCATTTCCGTTTCACTTCGCCTGAATAAACAGGCCGGCATATTGCTTCTTTGGCATTTTTAATTGCCGGCACCCCATAATCAAGGTTCGAAGGCCAATAACTTTCATATTCATTGGCTAGGTTTTCGGGGTGCTGCATACTGAATATTGCAACCTTATGCCCATTCCCTTCCAACAATTTTTTAAGCCCGATTGTATGGATACAATCGCCCCCGCGTGGGTAAAAGAACTTGTTAGCCAGGAGGATATTCATATATTTATGTATATTGGATAGTTGAAGCCGTTTCCCTCAGATGTAAATACCTGAGATATGTTTATAGGTGCCACTGTCAATTCTTTTGCTTATTGCTACCCCTGCAGTGAAAAGGAATACCGGCAATACCTGGTGCAACAGCCTGCTAAAAGATGTGCTTAAGTGCCATTCTAAATCATTAGGTGTTACCACATAAATGAAAAAATAACCAACCAGCAATGTTAAAATTATTATAAAATTAAAAGAGAAATAATATTTATAATCGACAAAGAATATCAAAACAAGCAAGGCAGACAGTAAGCCAAATTCATTTAGCATGGTTGATATAAAATACCTGCCAATGGTTAAATACCTGCCAATATCCATAACTTTATACAATGTGGCACTATTTTGCCCGTCTATAAGGTCATTAGGCGGAGTGTAAAAGAATTTGAATACAAACAAAACCAGCAGTGGTAAAATAGTGCCAAGGGCATATATTTTAATATTGTTCAAATCCCTAAAGTTCCGTGCCAGGTAATAAAAAGAGAAGATGGCAAAAAATAATAACCCTTCATTTTTTACCCAGCCAGATGCAGCTGCAAAAAAACCAATAAGGAACAGGCAGTGAAAAGGCTTTTCCTTTGGCATGAGGTATATTAAAACAAATGGGAATAAAATAAATAAACCAAGCAGGGAATCAGATAATTGTGAACTGGCATACGGGATAAAAATTATTGAACACGTAAGCAAAATAAGTATTACCTGCCCTGTAACCACATTGTTTTTTTCTTTAAATGCAAAATATATTGTTAGTGGGACAGCAATCCCAATAATATATGAGGCCATAACCGGTACCAATGGTGAAGAATTACCGAAGGATTTCCAGGTAATAGCAATGATTGATGGCAGCATTAAAGGGTAATCAGCATGAGTCCAGGCTGTCGCATCTGTAAACAAGTTAATATACCCGGCATCGTATGTAAGGAATTTAGCATGTAGCGTCCATATTGCCCAGGCATCCCAATTGCCCCACCGGCTTGTGGTTGCAAAAAACAGCAACGAGTAAATTAATATAGATACTAAAACGACTATGGTAGTTTTAGTAACCTTAAAATCAATACCCATGGCAAACTCTTTAAGCTGCCCCCATTTATACACTAAAAAAAGAGCCGGAAGTGCAATGCAAACGGTTACCAGTAGCGTATAATTAACCTTTGTTAGAAGTGCAGCAAAAAAGATTATTGAAATCACCGCCAACGTAAAAAAGAAAGAGATGATAATCTTTAATGGCTTATTCCTAATTTTCAATTTATTGTCAATTAGGAAAAAGACGGAAAGTGTCCAAAAAAGCAAAGCAATTAAAATCATTGTATTCCTTACTTTTATTCCTCCGTTTTGGAAAACAGCGATACAGGGGAGGAAGGTTTTTTACTTAGAAGCTTTATACCGTACATATCGTTATTTTTAACATACAATATTTTATACTCATTTGATGATTCGATATTTGGGAAAAATGTTGAATCACTTATTTTATCTTCAATTAATAAGATTAAACCATTATTGGGGACTTTATTAAAGCTTTCCTCTGCATTTTGGTTATCTTCTTTTATAATGATTCTTGGAGCCAGGGCAAACTGGGTATAAAAATATATTTTGTTTTTTGACAAAGGTACCCGGTAGTTTGAAAACAGGTAAACCTCCGATGTATCGGGTACTATTGTTTTAACTCCTTCGAGGGTATCCTCCAGTATATCAATATTGTTACGGGTGTTACTAATCCTCAGTAATGAGAAAATGATTGTGCCGAATATTGCAACAGTAAGAAAAAATGCCTGCAATTTTATTTTATCTGCTTTCATAAGCATAAATAATGGTTTGCATGTTTATTATGACTCAGGTTAAGAGGCTGTTAAAAGAATCGGAAACTACTCAGTGCCTAAAGTTTTAACTTTTTACCAATTGAAGTAAAAATAGCAAGGATTTCATTTGCTTCAGCCAAAATTAATTGTGCTTTCTAATTGCTTTCTAAATTCCTTATTATCCATCTTTAATAACTTTAGCCCACTAGGCACTAACCAGGTGCAAAAAATCAATGTATTTCTGTATTATTGGCTCCAGGGCAATATTCTCCCTGGTAAATTCTTTTACATTATGCCTTAACATAGCATAATCCTGGTTGTTATTTTCAATAATCCCCTTCATTAAAGAATACAGTTCCCCGCTGCTTCCCGATTTAAATAAATACCCATTTTGCCCATGTTTTATATATTCCCTGAACCCTGCATGGTCGGCTGCAATTGCCGGCACATTGTAGTTGAATGCAATTAAAAGAGGCCCGCTTTGCGTAACATCCAGGTAGGGGAGTACCAGGTAGTGCGACTCCCCAAACAAGTCGGGGATTTTATTGTTGGGCACCATGCCTATTCGCAGGTCAAATACCTCAGGGCAGGTTATTTTTTGTTTATAATACTCCCAATTATCACAACTGCCGGCAATTATTACTTTAAATTTATTTTTATAATGCCTGCATAACTCGTTGGCTGCTTCAATCAGGAATTCCAGCCCCTTATTACCCCTTATTATCCCAAAAAAAAGGAATACAACCTCTCCGTTGCCGGGAGTTCGTTCCGTTTTGCCAAAACTTTTAAGGAACAAAGGGGCTACAAATGTTTTTTTGTCGGGGTATTTATTCAAAAAATATTCCTGTTGTGTTTTCGAGAAGATATGGAAATTCTGAAAACGGTTAAAGATAAGCCGCTGGTACAACCTAAAACTATTTCGTTTCTTAATATTTTTATGCTCAACCACATCGTGTGCTGCATAGATTACCCTGGAGCGTTTAAACAATACCGATGCCATTAAAAAGAAGTAGGGTATCCCAAAAAAATCAATATAAATAATATCCGGGTTTAATGAATTTACCTGCCTGATAAGGTTGTAATAGTCCTTGACTGAATGGATATTCCTCAGCCTGTATTTTAGTCTAAAATTATGATTAGCGATTTTATGTTCCTTTGAATAAGAAGATATAAAATCCTCGTCGTAATCAGTTATTGTATTTTTTGGGAATACCACAAACCAGTGTACCTCAAATACCTCATTGATTTTGGCAACTATCGGGAGGTCGACATCAATGAAGTTTTCTTCTGTAATCCAGGCTATTTTTTTCATTTGGGTTGATTCTCAGTTGTCGGCGCAATGGTAATTAATAGTAAGGTATAGTTATTTATTGATATGTTTTTACCCCACTCCAGTTGTTGCTTAGTTTTGCTAACCCCATAATCAGCTTAAGTACCCTCCACGAGGTATTTGTTATTTTGTACCCATCAGGGATATGGCTATAGCTACCGTTTTTATGTTCTTCAATTGAAAGCCTTATGGAATCAAGTACCGTATCAGTATCGAACCCTGTCAGGATAATGGTTCCCGTATCCTGTGCTTCGGGGCGTTCCATCGAATTGCGCAACGAAATTGCAGGGAACGAAAGGATTGCCGATTCTTCGCTGATTGTCCCGCTGTCGGAGATTGTACAAAGGGCATTCATCTGAAGGAAAATATAATCGGTAAAACCAAATGGCTTTAAAAACCGGATACCTGGGTCAATTGCAGCCTCGTTAAGCCCCTCCAGTTTTTTCCTTGTACGGGGATGGGTTGAAACAATTATTGGTAACTGATATTTGCTCATTAATACATTTAAAATATTAATCACCTTCCGCAGGTTCCGGGGGTTGTCAACATTTTCTTCACGGTGCATACTCACCAAAAAATAACGTTTATTTTTTAACGATAATTCATCGAGTATTTTAGAATCTCCTATCTTGACTTTATAATGATCTAATACTTCAAACATTGGCGACCCAATTAAATATATTCTTCTATGTGGCAAACCTTCGGATATCAAATGCCGGCGTGCATGTTCTGTGTAAACCAGGTTAAAATCAGCAATATGGTCGATAATCCTGCGGTTGATCTCTTCGGGGACATTAAAGTCGAAGCAACGGTTGCCGGCTTCCAAATGGAAAATAGGGATTTTCATCCGCTTAGCCATATAGGCCGAAAGGCATGAGTTGGTGTCGCCTAAAACCAGTACTGCATCGGGTTGTTCCTTTTTTAATATTTCTTCCGATTTTTTTATTATATCGCCAACAACAGCTCCAAGTGACGATGTGCCTACACCTAAAAAATAATCGGGTTTCCTTATTTCCAGCCCGTTGAAGAATATTTCATTTAACTCGTAATCGTAGTTTTGCCCTGTGTGTGCAATTATATGGTTTAAGTGCCCATCAAGGAGTGGCATGACCCTGGACAACCGGATAATTTCGGGGCGCGTACCTACAAATGTTATTACTTTTAATCTTGATTTTGCCATAATTCAATAAATGTTTTAACCCAGTATATGGTCATTGTGCAAAATGAGGGGCGTCAATATTCTTTTTTATTAAAGTTAAGGAAAAAGAATTAAACTCAATTGTAATATTATAAAGCAGGGTATAAATAAAAGCTGCAATCCCCAGCATTTCTAGAAATTCTTCGGAGGTGTAACAAATTGCATAAATTATCGAGTCGTTGCCGTATTGTTCAACGTATTTACCTCCCACTAGTTCAAACCCTAAAGCACCGGAGACATAAATAATACCGGAAATAATAAGCAAGGCTGCGATACCCCTGGGAAGCTTTATTAAGAAACGTGAATAGGCCACAACAAAAATCAGTAATAAAACCCCATAAGGTACCACCCATGCAAAAGCCAGTATTCCTGATGTATTCAACAACTCACTTACCGGGCCAATTAACCGTTCATGGATTGATAATATTTCGTCAAATGACAAAAAAAGGAAAATAACCATCAACACAAGCCAATATATATAACCAGAGCCAATCTCCTTATGCTTTTTGGCTATAATGAATAACAACACTGTACTAAGGATTAACTCTAAGAATGAAAATAAAGTTGGTATATTATATTCGGTATCGAAATTGAATGCCTGTACTAAACCAAAAACAGTATCATGATGAAAATAGAATTTGGAGATAATACCAAGAATATTTGCAAACAATAGAAATAAGATGACCAATAATAATTTATTAAATACTGTTTTTGGGTTTATTTCCAGGTCCATATTAAAATATTTAAATTATACTTCTTCAAAATATGAGTCAGGGTCGTTTTGTTTATAAACCTCATTG
Organism: Chlorobiota bacterium; assembly: GCA_013152355.1. GTDB lineage: Bacteria > Bacteroidota > Bacteroidia > Bacteroidales > Prolixibacteraceae > JABMQB01. The sequence goes on along the minus strand of JAADGO010000079.1, from coordinate 38,847 downwards.
ATCCAGAATATGGTATATAAATCATCATTGCCGACATTGGTAATATTGTGTGTGTGCCATACCGGTATGTCTATATATGCAGGTTGTAAGCCATCGATTTCGAAGCTGTAGCGGGTTTTTGTGCCTATTTTCCTTAGTTCAATCCTGGCTTTCCCTTTTATTACTGCAAACCTTTCCACTTTGCGGGTGTGGAAATGATTCCCCCTGGTTATGCCCGGCTTTGTTGTAGAAAATGATACCTGCCCTCCTGAAGCCGATTTTATTGTTTCCACAAAGTCCCCGCGGCTGTCGGTATTTATTTTCAAAGGTACAGGGAAATATTCTTCCAAATTGATATAGCAAAGGAATGTATTGAATAAATCCCGCTTAAACGGGTTATCAATATTTGGGATAACCCCCTGGTTGAAATAGCCCTTTTTAAATGAAACTAATATTTCTAATATCTCCGATACATTTTTTTCTGACGTATGTTGTACCAGGTATTTTGAGCCCTCCTCTTTTTGCCCGGGTAATTGCTGCTTAATTGCTTTGATGAAGACATTGCAAAGGTCGTTGATGTAAATCAGTTGCAATTTTTTATCAATTTGTATCTGCGGTTGTTCGCCATGTGTCAGTTGATGGCAGAAAGTAGCTACAACCGAATTAAAATAAGGCATCCCGAATGGGCCGAATACATTCGGAATAACCAGCCCGGTGAATTTTGCCCCATTTCTTGCTGCCCATTCCTCGAAAAGCATCCGCCCGACATATTTCGACTTCCCATAAAGGTTGCCTAAGCTTTCCTGTATGGATGATGAAAAAATAATATGAGGCTTGCTATTGGTGCTCTCGCATGACTTTACCAGGTTCTTTACAAGCCTGATATTCGTGTCGTACATTACCTTAGGCTCTTCATGGCGGTTCATGGCCGCAAGGTGTACAATTGTATCACATTGTTTAACAAACCCCGACAACTCCTCCATGCTTTCGAAATAATCGTCTTGAAATGGTACAAGGCTTATCGTTGCTTTCTCAAGGTTTAGGAGGTTGGACAGGTGTGCCCCTATAAAACCCGATTGCCCGGTAATTCCTACTCTTATCATAAATGCTACAAGTTAGGCAAATCATTTTTAATGAAATCCAATTTTAATAATAATTTCTTCATCCCTTCTACATCCAGCCTTTCGGTATTGTGTGAGGTATAATCTACCAGTGAAGAAATATTCGATTTCCCTTCGCTAAAATATTTTGCATAGTTAAGGTCGCGCGTATCGGCACTAATCCTAAAATAATCCCCTAAGTCGTCGGCCCGTGCAATTTCTTCACGGTTGACCAGTGTTTCATATAATTTTTCGCCATGCCTTGTCCCAATTATTTTAATTTCCGAACCCGAATGGTACAGCTCTTTTAATGCCAGGGCAAGTACTTCGATTGTGGCAGCCGGAGCCTTTTGGACAAAAATATCGCCATGGGTGGCATTGTCAAATGCAAACATTACCAGTTCTACAGCATCTTCAAGGGTCATCATAAAGCGGGTCATGTTCGGGTCGGTAATAGTAATAGGGTTCCCCTTTTTTATTTGGTTGGTAAAGAGGGGGATTACCGAACCACGCGATGCCATAACATTTCCGTAACGGGTGCCACAAAGCATAGGCCCGCCGCCATTCAGGTTACGCGATTTGGCAATCATTACCTTTTCCATCAGTGCTTTCGACAGCCCCATTGCATTTATAGGGTATACTGCTTTATCGGTGCTGAGGACTATTAATTTTTTTATGCCATTGGCGATTGCCGAATCAATTACATTTTCTGCTCCGAGTACATTGGTTTTAACTGCTTCAACAGGGAAAAACTCACACGATGGCACCTGTTTTAATGCTGCCGCATGAAAAATATAATCGACACCTTTCATAGCACTGTCAACACTTAACCTGTCGCGTACATCGCCGATATAGAATTTGATTTTATCATTTTTGTACAACAAACGCATATCGTCCTGTTTCTTTTCATCGCGGCTGAAAATCCGTATCTCTTTTATACTGGTCTTTAAAAACCTTCTCAACACAGCATTCCCAAAAGAACCTGTCCCGCCAGTAATTAAAATTGTCTTATTATCCATGGGGTATATTTATTATGAAGTTATTTAAAATTTAGAAAATCAGTGCAGGCGGTTAGCAGCCATAGCCGATATAACTGTTTTAACAGGTTTTAGCCTGGCAACACGGAGCAGATACTCATGATTAATCAGGAGACCAGCCGTATTACCCTGCCTGATTTGTATTTATTATTTTTAGCGTATGCCGTATGCCCTGATTCCAGGGCTTTGCGGAAATCTTCACGGACAACCTTCGCATCATTATTGTTGATAGCAATTTCTTTAGCCCGGCTGCCTAACCTCTCCCTAAGGTTCTGATTTTCATATAGCTCCACAATAGCATCATGCAACATATAATGGTTGTTTTCGGTTACAGTATATGCACATTGTTCCTGTAATGCAAATTTTGCAAGAGCTGAACTTTTATCTGCATAAACCAAAACAGGGATGCCCGAAATCATGTATTCCGACATTTTAGTTGGCATTGAAAGACGAGAGTATTGCAATTCCTTTTTATCAAAATCAAGGGGTAAAATAAGCAAATCATATTTTGGCAATACCCGGGACATTTCATAATGTGGCTTATTATATTCCAGGCAGGTATTTTTAAATTCTCCAAACAATCCCAAATTCGTTGAATCAATGTCCCGTGTAAAAATATTGAATTTTATATTGTAATTATTTTTATTTAACTTTTCAATAATGGCAGCTATATCCAAAATCGTTTTACGGTTTCCTAAGCCTAACCTCCCGGCATACAGTATCTTAAACGTATCCTTTATTTCCCAGCTGTTTTTTGAATAAGGCAGCCAGTTGTCAATGATGATTGGGTTATGGAATGGCAGGAAATCTTTTTTGTACCTGGTTTTATATTCATCGCTCATGGCCTGGCAGATGCTCATTAAAACCGTTGACCTGCCGAAAAGGCTACGTAGTTCTTTATCAATTACCTTTTGCCAGTAGGGGTAGAATAAACTTGAATTATAAATAAATTTTGTCCATTCGTCAGCGATATGGATGGCCAGGGGCTTCTGAGTATATTTCTGGACTTTGTCAACAAACCGTATCATTTCCAATGTCATCAGATGGGAATAAATAATATCGGGGTTATAATTATTTAACCAGTCTTTGAAATCCTGGTTTAACTTCAGTTTATAAAAAAACGGATGGATGCCAAAGAAACTTAGAAGGGCATTTATGATTACATACATTTTCCTGAATTTCTTTTTAGCCCCCCGGGGTGAAGCCGGCTCCATATCGTTTTTGTTACCGCTTATTTTGACCGGGCCGCATTCAACCTTATTCAATAATATATTGAAAGGGAAGGGGTGTAATTTATTATTGTACCCCAACTGGTAATAAGAATCACAAACCGAAGAGTCGGCATTTTCCCGCAGGTTCGACTTCGAAGCTACCGCAATTTTGTCTTTCGGCCAGCCATGGAACAGGTTTGATATTGTTATTCCATAACCTGATACTTTATCAAATGGTTCGCCGATTATAAGTACTTTAGGATATTTCTTCACAATCTTTTAGGGTTTTAATTGGATAATTTTAATCTTATTCACATCAGTAACTCAATCCCCTTTTTTTTGAGAGAAAGAAGTATATTCCAAAAGGTTATACCTTTTTAACAAATGCAGGTATTTCAACCCTGGTTTGTCGTTATAGAATTTAAGGTAAATTGCCGAAATTATAATGCCCATTTCACTTAAATTAAAATAAACCATTGTTGTGTTGGCTACTACAAATGCCAGTAGCCCATAAAAACCTCCCCAGAAGCCAAAATCCTTCCCCGCACGGTATAATTTACGGATAAACAGGAAAATTGAAATAAAGAGCAACGATGCGCCAACAATGCCATACCAGTACAGGTAAGACAAATACCCGACATGGATTAGCGGCACTCCTTTAAGCAAACGGATAACATCATAACGTGTTTTCGGCCCAACCCCAAACCATGGGTACTCAGGGAATTTTAAAAGAAATATGTAGTATGAGTCAATCCTTGCATTTGCCGATGCCATTTTTGTATCCTTTTCCAGTATTCTTTCATCGATAGTTTGTTGAATGTCGATATGTATAGCCTTTGCAACGGTAAAAGCTATCAATACGGATATTAAAATTGTAAGCAGGTATTTTATCTTTAAGCCTTTAGAAAGCTCAGATGAGAAAAATATCTGGCTTAGTACAATTATCGAAGACAGCATTACATACCTCGTTTTAGTAAGGAATGCAACGATGACCACGCTCATAATAATTGCAAATAGTTTTAGGTTCTCTCCTTTTTTTATCCCGGATATTGCTATTGACACGATTAACGGGAATGTAATGCCTAACGTATTCGGGTCGTACCAACTAAAGATAGAAGGTATCCGGTTTTCATTCATCAACACTTTATAGTTTAAAATCTCCGGGCTGAAAAAAAAGTGTTTAACCTGGGTCTGTATCAAACTAACACACAATGACAATATGATGATGATAAAAATATATTTGTTTTGCCGTTTTATAAATTTATAATCGAATTTCGTGTTTTCAACAATAAATAAAAGCAGCGATGCTAAAAATAAATAATTCGATAAAATATAGAATATTTTGTTCGTGTTGCCCGGTATCGTCTCAAAATAGAAGGACTCGACTATATGGTAAATATTAAACAGGAAAAGGAAAAACAGATAAGCCGGAAGCCTTTTATTGTCTTTGAAAACCAATATTAAAATGCTTAAACATATCGCCGGTAAAACCAAAACCTTGTTAAAAGGGAGTTTTAGAAAATATACCGATATAAATGCCCATAGCGGGAACCATGGGTATAAGGCATAAAAAAAAATAGTATTTACCCTGTTTAGCTCTTTTTCTAAGTCCATTAAAACGCAGATTTGGCAATTGAAATAACAGATTTAAGGTTTTCATCGGTTAACTCATAATAGAAAGGCAACCTGACGAGGCAATCTGTATATTTTTCACAATGTGTTAGGCCTGGTACAGTGCTGCGGTACCGGTTTGTATAATATTCGCTTTTATGGAGGCTTAGATAATGGAAAACAGCAAGTACCCCATTCTCCTTAAAATGTGCAATTAATGTATCCCTTTGTTCCCGGTTGTTGCAAACCAGGTAAAACATGTGCCCGTTGTTTGTTGCATAGCCGGGGATTTGGGGTAACCGTATTTGTTTCTCTTCAGCCCATTCTTTCAGCCCTGTATAATATCCTTCCCAAATCATTTTCCTTTTTTCCTGAATTTCATCCAGGTTTTCAATTTGTGCCCATAAGTATGCAGCAATTATTTCTGAAGGTAAGAATGAAGAGCCGGTATCTTTCCAACCGTATTTATCCACTTCGCCCCGGAAGAATTCTGCGCGGTTTGTCCCTTTTTCCCAAATTATTTCAGCACGGCGGATAAATTTTTCATCATTGATAGCAAGCAACCCGCCTTCGCCTGCATTGATATTTTTTGTTTCGTGAAAAGAAAATGCAGCCAGGTGCCCGATACTTCCCAGCGGTTTCCCTTTATAATAAGAGTCTACCGCCTGGGCAGCGTCTTCAATAACCAACAGGTTGTGTGCCCCGGCAATTGCCATTATCTTGTCCATGTCGCACGCCACACCCGCATAATGCACGGGGACAATTGCTTTTGTTTTAGCAGTAACCAAGCCTTCAATCAAATCTTCATCTATCCCCGGGTGGCCTTCACGGCTATCGGCAAAGACTATTTTTGCACCCTGCCAAAAGCTAATGCTGTAGAGACAAATGTATATGACGGTACGATTACCTCATCGCCGGGCCCGATACCGGCTAAAATTGCGCACATCTCCAATGCATCAGTGCATGAGGTCGTCAGCAGTGCTTTTTTAAACCCATAACGATGCTCAAAAAATTCCTGGCATTTATGGGTATATACCCCGTTCCCGGAAATCTTCCCGGAATATACCGCCAGGTATATGTAGTGCATCTCTTTGCCGGTAAGGTAAGGCTTGTTAAAAGGGATATTTATATTTGTTAAATCCATAAATGAAAAATTGATTCTGTTGCCCGGGTATGAAACCCCAGTGATTCATAAAGCCTGCAAGCTGCTGTATTCTCCGATTGCGTGGTTACTGTAATCGTTTTAGCTCCCTGTCTGGCCATCAGGCCTGCCAGGGACTGCATAAGTTCCCGTGCAATATTTTTGTTCCTGAAGTTTTCGTGGACTGACATAAGCCCTATTTTGCAACAATCATTGATTAGATTACATGTAACAAGCCCGACTTCCCTGCTACCTGCTTTGTAAACCACTATGTGAGATGCAATTTCTTTCCGGACTGATTTTTCAATCCATGTTTTAAAAATTTTAAAATTCTCATTGTTTGTAAAATGCGGGTCATTGAAAAATCTTGAAAAAGCTCCGCTGGCGTATGCCAGTTCTAACAATGAGGGTGATACAAAGCCCTTTTCATAAAGCACTATGCTGTTGTTATTTATATGATATGCCTTCAAGCTTTCATTTACATAAATCCGGGTTTCGCCAACAAAAGTAATCCCTGCTGCATTTAACGTATTTTTACTCCTTTCATCGCTGGCGAAGATATAAACCAACCGGAATGCTTCATTCTCCACTTGCCCTTTCAGTAATTCCAAATCTTTTTTTACAAAATTGTGTAATTCAATCCTTCCTACCTTGTAACCAAACAGATGTGTGTCGAATTCCAGTGTTTTGATGTTAAACGCCATGAAACACTTCGTTTAGCTGGTTAAGTATTGATTCATTACTTATATATTTTTTCCCGGCCTCAATACATGCCTTCGACATTTGCAGGTATGCATCCCCGTCTAGTTTTAATATACTTTCTATTCCGTTACACAAATCTTTGGTGTCATTTAGTTTAGCCCTGTAACCTGTACTGCCACTGCGCACAATATCGGTTGCAACCCCCATCTCGAAAGCAACAACCGGAGTTCCGCACATAATAGAATGGTTGACCATTAATGGCCCTGAGTCCTGAATGGAAGGGCATACGAAAATATCGGCAGCCTGATAAGCCTTGGGCAGCTCTTCATGTGCAAAATACCCCATGTGGGTGTATGTAAACGGAAGGTCGAAATCAAAATCATTGTCGGCTACTCCGGCAATGGCAAGGTGGATGCCCTGCTTTTCTTCCCGGTTAAGTTTTTTGTCGAGCAACGAAAGGGCTTTCAGTAATAGACTATACCCTTTCCTTTTATCATTTACAGATGTTGCCCCAAAAAACAGTATCTTTTTCTCTAAGGGTAAATTCAGTTCTTTCCTGACAGTACTTTTATTGGCCGGCTTATAATGGGCCTCATTAATTGGTTCAAATACCTTATATTTTTTCTTATTCTTAAATATGTTGCTTTTTTTCAATTGTTCGTATTGCCACTTTGAAGCAGCAATGGGGGTGATGTCAGTCTTTTCGATATACTTTTTCTTAAAATTAATATTAATATGAGTTTTGTCTTTAGGGTTTTTAGAGTATATCCCCGGGCAACAGCCGCACGACTTTGTATATCCTTCACAATCCCAGGCATAATGGCAGCCTCCGGTCATTGGTGCCATATCCATCATAAACCATAGTATTGGCACCCCTGTTTTTTTATTCAGTAAGTACAGGTCTTTTGCATTTAAAAAGTATTGAGGGAATAGGTAAATAAAATAATCCGGCTTAAAGGGCAACCTGGAAATAATACGATTGTGCATTGGTTTATACGCCCTTTGTTTAAGCCCAAACATATAGTAATTATCGTCTGTTGAACCCTCTTTATTTATCCTTCTTTTTACCGCTTCGTCAATACGTTTTATAAAATTGCCAAATTTTGAAGGGAGGACGATTATGTCTTTTTCATTATTTTCGAAATAGGTATTAGTCATTATTATACAGTCATGCCCTGCTTTCTGCAACAGGTTTTTTAGGTCATACGCCAAAATGCCTGCTGCATAAAAAGGGCTTGGTGCTGTTAATACCGCTATTTTCAACTGTTTATGCATTCCAAATACCTTTTGCTTTATTATTTAATAACCGTATAACCTGGATAGGGGAATAAACCATGCTGATTAAGTTTAGCAGTACTGCCGCCATAACTACCCCTTCAACCCCAAATTTACGGCCCAGCACTATTGCTAATGGGATATTAAAAGCTGTCCCAAGCATAGAGATATATAACTGTAGCCTGATTTTCCCCATCCCGTTTAACAATGCTGAATGAAGCGAGTTCCAGATGTTAACAATTACATATAATGCCACCGCAACCGAAATAGAAGTTTTTACAGTAACAACATCGCCTATCCAGAGATGGTATGCTGTGCCTGAAGCCAGGAGCATAACCAATACCCCGGCCATTAATAAAAATGTCACTTTCTGCAAATGTTTGTATGTACGCTTCATCCAGTTGTAATCTTTAACTGCAAACGCATCGGTAAAAGCCGACCAGAATGGTGTCATTATGATACTAAAAGCCATTGTTGCAATCCCAAAATATTTGAATGCAATATTATATATGGTTACATCTTTGGGGCCACATACCTGGGCTATAATAATGTTGCTGGCTTCATAGATTATAATATATGCTATTTGCAGGATAAAAAATTTTACGCCAAGCTTCATAAGGTCTTTCGCATACGAAAAGCGTACATATTTCAGCGATGGGGCAAATTGCCTGAACTTCCCCCGGAAAAACCAGATGTTCGAAATAATCAGGACGAGGATTGGGGCAAACCCCAGTGTTATACCGAGTAAAAGTAAAGAGCCTTTTGTCGTTATTGTTAAAATGGCAATAATAACCAAGGCTATCAACTGGCCCAGCATATCAAGTAATGAGGCCTTTGCCGGTTTCTGGTCGGCTATGAAAATTGTGTTAATTGTCTTTAAAATTATTTGCAGGCAAAAGAAGCTGAACACAATAAGTGCCAGTGTCGACAATTCCCGGGCCATTTCCCCGGGTGCATTTAATACTTTACTCCAGTTAATGAAAAAATTAGCTATAAAAAACAGCAACCATATTCCGCTAAAAATAACAACTAATGCAGCATAGGTTGTACTGATGTATATCCGTGCTTTATTTAAACTACCTTTTGCCTTTGATTCTGCAAATTTGTTCCGTAGCCCGTTCCCAAAACCAATGTCGAAAAAACTAAACCAGGCAACTATAGAGCTAAGCGTCAGCCATATTCCATATTGCGAAGGGTTGACGTAGTTTATAGTCAAAGGCACTAAAACAAGGCTAATGGCAATGCTTATCCCCTTTACTAAAAACGTGGCCAGTATATTTTTCTTAGCTTCAAGGCTTCTCGTGTGCCCACGGGTGAAAAAGTCAGTTATAAGCCCCCTGGCCCTTAAAATTACCGTTCTCATTAAAATATGTTACAGTTGTTAGTTCTCAGGGGAATAGGAATTTTATATCGACTTGTTTTTCTTCAGCGGTTTAGGATCCTGAAGTATTTTAATCTCATCGTTTGAAACATTTGCATAAAGGCAACATTTCATTGTTTCAATCCTTATTAGTATCCTTGACTGCCCGAAAATTTGTATCACTTCGCCCTGCACACCTTTTAGCGAACCATAAATTACCTCTGCTTTTATTCCTTTCCTGATTTTTTTGTAGGTAAGGGTAACTTCCTGTTCGGTTTGTTCAACAAATTTTTTGATGTTGTTAATTTGAACCTCAGGAATGGCTTGTGCCTGTCCGCCAAAACTTACAAAGCTTACAGCACCTTGGGTATTCAGGGCATTGAAAAATTCTTTGTAACTGACTTTTACAAAAATGTATCCGCGGAATAGTGGCTCTTCAACCCATTTTTTCCGGTCGCTCCAGTGTTTTAACACTTTTCTGAGCGGCAAATAACATTCAATTTGTTTCTCAAGTAAATTTGCATAAAGCTTTTTTTCCGCATTCGCTTTAGTGTAAATTACATACCAGTTGTATACCGGCTTTCTCAGGGCTATATTATTTTGGTCTTCATTAAACATATCCTATCATATTTTTTAGGCAGTTTTTAATCCCTTTATAACGAAAAGATCCCCTTCCATTTGTAATTTAATACCTGTTCATTTCAAATTTCTCCAGAATCCTTTTTAACGACAAATTTTCCAGGCTCAGTTCCGCAAACATGCGTTTTAACTTATCATTCTCCTCTTCAAGCTTATTTAACCGGCTGATTTCTGAAATCATTAAACCTTTGTATTTCTTCTTCCAGTTATAAAAAGTTGCCTGACTTATTTTGTATTTCTTAATAAGTTCAGAAACAGAAGCGCCTTCATCGTTTTCTTTAAGTATCCTGTAAATCTGGGGTTCGCTAAACCTTTTACTAATCATAACATTTAGATTATTTAATTATTGGTTATTATCATTGGATTTTTCGATTCAGGCTAAAACTGTCAATGAACAAATAGAAGGTATTATAAACTGCCTTCAGATTACGTTACAAATTTAGTTGACTATAACTTGTAAAGACATAAGGATTACCCTGATTTAATAATTCGAAAATCCTTTTACTGTAAATGTTTTAAATTAGAAAAAATTCTAATTTGTTTTTTTGTGATTGTTTTTTATTTACATAGAAGTTGTTGTTTCCGATGTAAAAAGAGCATGCATTAGTAGCATAAGGGCCTTGACATTCCTAAAGAGCATAAACTCTTATTAATGAAGCGTTTGGCACGCCTTGTTTTGTTTGTTGATTTTAATTTGGATAAAGTAAGTCCTACGGTCACTCACATAGTTTTTAGATGTGAGCAATCAAAAAAATCGATTTAGATAAACATTCTAAAGGATAAATTTAGTTCCCTGTACCTTCAATAAAGCCTCTGTTTCTAATTAGAATTTTTCTAATTAAATTTAGAAAAAAGAACAATTTCCTCAATAGAGATGTTTATTTTAACTCTAATTTAGCACTTCCTAACTACCATAATTATTCCGTAAAGTTTAATGTGTTGATATACAGTTGTTTTTGACATTGCTTTTAGGGTGGGGAATTTCTCATTTTGGGAAAATGATTCCCGGATATGAATTCTACAATTGGGTATTTTTGTCTTTTCCTAAGTATTATAAATTATTGATTCCCTTCTATTTAAGAATTTCTTTTAATTTAATTTTTAATAAAATACTGAATCGGCAGGCAAAAAAAAAGATTTTTCACAAAAACCCGGTTAAAATTATATAGGCAAAGCATTATTATTGTGTTTTCCTTTAAAAATTTAGAATAAAGTATAGTTTTGTATAAAAACAATTAGAAGTTTCCTTAAAAAACATCAGGATTATGGCTAAGAATGCAAGGTTGTTAATTGGTTTATTGGTTTCATCATTAATTTTTGCTACCCTGGTTTCGTGTAATAGCAATATTAAAAGGAAGCCTTCACCTAAAAGGCCGAATATCTTATTTTGTATTGCCGATGACGCATCATTCCCTCATATGGGGGCTTATGGATGCAGTTGGGTCAAAACACCGGCATTTGATAGAGTTGCAAAAGAAGGGATTTTGTTCAAAAATGCCTATACGCCAAATGCTAAGTGTGCCCCTTCGCGCGCCTGCATTATAACCGGGCGTAACTCGTGGCAGTTGGAGGAAGCAGCCAACCATTGGTGTTACTTCCCTCAGAAATTTAAAACCTACGCCGAAACACTGGGCGAGAATGGATATCATGTGGGGTACACTGCCAAAGGCTGGGCTCCTGGTGTCCCCGGGGAAATTAATGGTAAAAAGAGGCAGTTGGTGGGTAGGCCTTACAATAAGTATAATACAACCCCGCCTACCAACAAAATGTCGATAAATGATTACACAGCCAATTTTGTTGACTTCTTAGACTCAAAACCACAGGGGGAGCCTTTTTGTTTTTGGTACGGTTCAAGGGAACCCCACAGGGCTTATGAATATAGGTCGGGGATTGAAAAAGGTGGCAAATCAATAGCTGAAATCGATTCCGTATACTCATTTTTCCCAAACAACGATACGGTTAAAACCGACTTGTTGGATTATGCCTATGAAATAGAATATTTTGACAAGCATTTGCAAAATATGCTGAAGGTACTTGAAGAAAGAGGGGAGCTGAATAATACATTGGTGGTGGTAACCGCTGATAATGGCATGCCTTTCCCAAGGATAAAAGGGCAGGAGTATGAACTCTCCAACCACCTGCCCCTGGCTATTATGTGGAAAGACGGGATAAAAAACCCGGGCAGGGTTGTTGACGACCTGGTTAGTTTTATTGATTTTGCACCAACCTTTTTAGAACTAGCCGGAGTTACCCGTGAGGCAAGTGGGATGCAACCTATTCAGGGGAAGAGCTTAACAGACATCCTGTTTGCCGGGGAACCGGGGGTTGTAGATTCGGCCAGAGACCATGTTTTAATTGGCAAAGAACGCCATGATGTGGGCCGCCCGCACGACCAGGGCTACCCAATAAGGGGTATTGTGAAAGGAGGTTTCCTATATGTGAAGAATTTCAAAACCGACAGGTGGCCGGCAGGCAACCCGGAAACAGGTTATTTAAACTGCGATGGAAGCCCTACCAAAACTGTTATCCTGAATGGGAGAAATAATCCTGCTACCCATCATTTATGGGAATTATCGTTTGATAAAAGGCCCGAAGAAGAGTTGTACAATATTAAAACCGACCGGGAATGTATGAATAACATTGCCAACGACCCGGAGTACTCCAGCCTAAAAGAACAACTTAAAACCCAACTTTTCAAAGAATTAAAAGAACAGGGCGACCCCAGGATGTTTGGCCATGGCCATATTTTCGATGAATACGAGTATGCAGACAAAACAGGCCGGCATTTTTATGAAAGGTACATGCGGGGCGAGAAAATGAATGCCGGGTGGGTGAACCCTTCCGATTTTGAAAAAAGATAACCGGCCCTGCCGGCTGAAGTTTAAAGCTAAAATATTATACCAATATTGTTTGTTTCAAAGTTTTAATTTTATTCAATATTTCCTATTTTTGAACGGGCATAAAAAAACAAGATTATGTTGAAAGAAAAAGTGTTAGATGCAATAAACAACCAGATCAATGCTGAAATTTATTCAGCATATTTATACTTGTCAATGTCAGCCTATTTTAATAATAAAGGGTTAAACGGGTTTGCCAACTGGATGTTCGTCCAATACCAGGAAGAGCTGGCGCACAGTATAAAATTTTTCAACTATGTTAATGAAAGGGGGAGCAGGGTAGTGTTGAAGGCAATTGAACAGGTGCCTTCCGATTTTGAAAGCACCTTGTCGGTGTGGGAAAAAACCCTGGAACACGAGCAGATGGTAACAGAAATGATTAACGGGATAATGGATGTGGCAATTGAAGAAAACGACCATGCAACTAAAAGTTTCTTGCAATGGTTTATCGATGAGCAGGTTGAGGAAGAAGCAACTGTAACTGAGATTTTAGATACGCTGAAACTTATTGACGGCCAGGCAAATGGCATTTTTATGCTCGACCGCGAAATGAGGCAGCGGGTATTTGTCAATGACCCAACAGCAGCCGGTTAATTTATATTTAAAGATATTTATAAAAGGCTGCCTGTAAAGGTGGCCTTTTATATTAATATTACTAAATGGAAACAGAAGAAAGCATAGAAGGGAAATTTGAGGAGTTGATTGAACATTGCAAGGGCTCTTGTGAAAAAGGGGCAATCCCAGCTATTCGAAAAGCATTTGAATACTGCAAATCAATATTAGGCAATAAAAAATTCCCGCATGGCGAGGTTATTATTAATCATTCATTAGATGTCGCACATATTATAGCGACTGAAATAGGGCTGGGGGCAAGTTCGGTAATTACAGGGTTGCTGCACAATGTAATGTACTACGGGCTTGAACAGAAGGGCGACCCTGAAGTGATTAAGAAGGAGTTTGGAGAGCCGGTTACAGTAATCCTCGAAGGTATGGCTAAAATAAATGCCTTAGGTACCGATACTGTAGATTTACATTCTGAAAATTACAGGAAACTCTTACTGGCATTAGCCGGCGATATGCGTGTTATTATTATTAAAATTGCCGACCGCCTGCAAGTGATGCGCAACCTCGATATGTACAACCCCGAAAATCGGAAACACCTGGTAAACGAAACTTCTCATTTATATGCACCTCTGGCACACCGGTTAGGATTGTATAAGGCGAACTCTGAATTACAGGATTTATGCCTGCGGTTTCAAAAACCTGATGATTATAATTATGTAGTCAGGCGTTTAGCCGAAACCGAAACCGAACGTGCTAATTTTGTTGCTGAATTTGTAAAACCCATCGAAGAGAAACTCCGTTCAAAAGGATTTGATTTTGATATGAAGGCCCGCACAAAATCTATCTTTTCTATATGGAATAAAATGAAAAATAAAAAGGTTTCGTTTGATGAGGTGATGGATATTTTTGCCATCAGGGTCATTTTAAATTCATCTCCTGAGAATGAAAAATCAGATTGCTGGTCGGTCTACTCAATAGTTACCGATGAATACCAGGCTAACCCCGAACGCTTGCGCGACTGGATTACTATCCCCAAATCGAACGGTTACGAGTCGCTGCATACCACTGTAATGGGGCCACAAGGGAAGTGGGTAGAAGTACAGATACGCACGCAACGCATGAACGAAATAGCTGAAAAAGGACTTGCTGCCCATTGGAGGTACAAAGGCGGCAACGAAAGTAAAGAATTGGATGAATGGCTGGCCGGGATCAGGGATATCCTGGAAAACCCGGAAATGAATATTGTTGATTTTATTGACGATTTCAAAATGAATGCCTATAAAGACGAGATCTTTGTTTTTACGCCCAAAGGCGACCTGAAAAAATTATCGGCAGGAGCCACAATCCTGGACTTTGCTTATGATATCCACTCCGATTTAGGCGACAAATGCATTGGGGGCATGGTCAACAACAAAAAAGTAACGTTAAAGCACAAACTGAATAACGGCGACTACGTTTCGGTTGAAATATCCAATAACCAGAAACCTAAAATTGACTGGCTCGATTATGTTGTTACTTCAAAGGCAAAAAATAAAATCAGGACCAGCCTGAACGAAGATAAAAAACGAGAAGCTGCAAACGGCAAAGAGATAATTACCCGGAAGTTTAAGAATTGGAAAATTACACTTGACGATGAGGCTATAAGGCTAATGCTCAGGCATTTCGGATTTAAACTGGCTGTCGACCTTTATTATAATATTTCTATCGGTAAAATTGAACCGTTGGAAATAAAAGCCCTTTTTGTAGAGAAAAAGAAGGAATCGACAAAAGTGAAGGTTGAAGAGCTGCTCCCCGGCGATGATATTAAAAAACTATCTTTTGAAAGTAGCGAAGACTATTTGTACATCGACAATAACCTTAAAGATATAAATTATAAGTTGGCGCAATGCTGCAAACCGGTTTTTGGCGATGAGATTTTTGGCTTTGTAACAGTAGGGGAAGGGATTAAAATCCACCGTAAGAACTGCCCAAATGCCCATCAGTTAATCGACCGTTTCCCATATAGGGTAATCAATGCAAAATGGAAACAAACAACCCACAAAAACGCATTCCTTGCATCATTATATATATCAGGGACTGACCAAGCCAGGGTTATTTCCGACATATCAAGTGTGATTGCAAAAGATATAGGGGTTCAGATGCAGACAATAAATATACGGTCGGAAAATGGGGCATTTGAAGGAAACCTGAATATTTTTGTGCATGACCTCGAACACCTTGATTTTTTAATAAGTAAATTGAGAAATATTAAGGGGGTAACTTCGGTTACCAGAGGCGATTAAAAAAACATACATACTATGATAACAACGACAACCATGGCAACAACGGAAATACCATTAGCATGAATATACTGGCCGCTCCAAATTCAATGAAAGGCAGCCTTAATGCATTCGATTTTTCCGATGCAATTGAAAAGGCTTTCCTGGATGTTTCAGGTTCATTCAGGGTAAAAAAAGTCCCTGTAGCCGATGGAGGCGATTTAACAGGGGAGATATTGTGCAAGGCCCTAAATGCCGAAACTATCCAAACCGTTGCCCGCGACCCGCTGGGAAGAGAGATTACAGTGCAGTATGCTGTTTCAGGCAACACCGCAATTATCGAAATGGCAAATGTTTCGGGAATGAAGTTATTGGATGAGAAAGAACTAAACCCGATGGTGGCAAGTAGTTATGGAACCGGGGAATTGATCCTGGATGCCGCTTCCAGGGGTTGCACCAATATTTTATTAGGGGTTGGCGGAAGTGCTACTGTTGACGGTGGTTCAGGCATGTTGCAGGCGTTAGGGGCGAAATACTTTAACTCTGGCGGAGATGAATTGCCCGGGAATGGAGAGGTTCTTTCGCAGATTTCAAGTATCCGGTTTACTCCCCTGGCCCACAACATCAGTATAAATATTATTTCTGATGTAGAGAACCCGTTGCTCGGGGAAAACGGCGCAGCCCGCGTATTTGGCCCTCAGAAAGGCGCAACCCCTGAAATGGCCGATGAACTGGAAAAAGGGTTAACTAACTGGTCGCGTTTGTTGAAAGAGTTTTCAGATAAAGATATTCAAAACATGCCGGGAGCAGGTGCCGCAGGCGGTATTGCTACCGGCCTGGTTGCCTGTTTGAATGCCAGGGTAGTCCCTGGTGCCGACTTTATCCTTGATATATTAAAAATTGATGACGCTATCAAATGGGCCGACCTGGTTGTTACCGGCGAAGGGAAAATTGATGGGCAGACCCTGGGAAACAAAGCCCCTTATGCAGTAGCAAAAAGGGCAAGGGAAATGGGGAAAACGGTTATTGCTATTGGCGGGGCATACGAAATGGAAGCATCCACTGCATTCGATGGTATTTTTTCCATCGCCAATAAACCCATGCCTGTTGAAACTGCAATGAAAGATGCCAAAACCCTGGTTGGCCAGGTTGCCGGGCAAATTGCTTTACTGATGAATAAAATTAATAATAAATAGGGCGATGGGTATACTGATACGGGTCAAGGGACTAATACAGGAGGGTAAGGTTTTAGAAGCAGAAGAATTACTCCGCTCTTTCTCCGATAAGCCTACAAGCCTGTATTGGCAGTTGGATGCCACAATTAAGCAAAAAAAACAGTTGTGGGGCGAAGCAATGAATTCCTGCCAGAAAGTACTTGAATTGGACCCTGAAAACAAAGAAGCAAAAGTACAACTTGAATTTATTAAAAACATATTGAACTTCTGGAATCCGGAGATGTTTAATCCATAGGCAGGTATATTCAATGCAAATAAAGGTGATTTAGACTTTAAACAACTTCAGTATAACGTACGATGGCTTGGCGAAGAATTTTATTGAAAACCTTTAAACATGCACTTTTATTTTAGGATTTTAATTCATTATTGTTACTTTTGAAGTTCTTCTATCGTATACATATATAAATAATTAGAATAGTATATTAATAAAAAATGGAGTTAGGTATGAAAAAGATTTTGGCTATTTGTGTCCTGGTAATGTCGGTTTTTACATTATCGGCACAGGATGCGGCACAAAAAATTAACGATGCAAACGATGCTTTAAAAAACAAAGAATATGCAAAAGCGTTTGAGTTGTACAAATCGGCATTAAATAATTTAGGCGATGTTGAGGTTGATGCGTCAATTAATTATAATGTTGGTTTTGCGGCTTACCAGGCGAATAAGTATCAAGAGGCGATTGAGTATTTCAACAAAGCTATTGAAGCATCCGCCAATATATCTAAGTCGCACGAATTTATAGCTAATGCTTATACAAAACTAAAGCAGTACAAAAATGCTGTTGCAAGTTATGAGAAGGCTATCGAAACCGACAAAAGTGGGGGGAAAAGCCTTTTTTATAATGCGGCAATTGCTGCTTATAAAGGTAAAATTTATGATAAGGCTGCCGTTTTATTCCAAAAAGCGGTAGATGCCGGTTATAAAGCGGCAAATGCACTGTACTACAAAGCGGTTGTTTTGAAAAAAATGAATAAAGACGATGAGTACAAGCAAACATTGATTGAAGGTGCGGAAAAATTCCCTTCTGACAGTAAAATCAGGTCTGCACTTGCAAAATTATATGTATCTGAAGGCAACAGCTTATACAAACAAGGCGTTGAAATTTTGAATGTAGCTAATAAGAAGGTAAGCGAAGGGGCTTTAAAAACAGATGCTGCTGCTTATGCTGCTGAAGTGGAAAAAGCTAAGGCTGAATTTAAAAAAGCTGCCGAAGTATTGAAGAAAGCTAAAGCACTTGATGCATCGAATAAAAATGCACAGAAGTTGTTGGATGCCTGCAACCGGAATATGAATTTATAAAATAAGGTTTATCCTATACAAAAACCCCGGAGTTCCCTCCGGGGTTTTTTATTGAGGCACCCTAAAATTTAGACCGCTTCTAAGGTTTATGCTTAGTCTACAACTTTATGAAATGTCCCTAGTTTAAATAGCCGCTTCTAAATGACATCTGTTATCATTTTTATTCCTTTCTTTTTGTAGTTTTGATGTAAACTCAAAAATAATCTCATGAAAAAACTATTTATGCTCGTTATCATTGCCCTACTGGGCCTGCCTGGCTGTGGTTTTAAAGAAAAACAGGGGAAAACTGAATCTCATAAGGCCATAAACAATATGTTAAAACAAAAAGTTGAAGAGTTTGCAACATTTAAGCTGACAACCGATTTAAGTGTGCTTTCAGAAAAGGAAAGAGAAATGTTACCTCTCCTTTTAGGTGCGGCAAAAATAATGGATGATATTTTCTGGCAGGAAGCGTATGGGGACAAAGGTGCATTATTTGAATCAAATACAGATGAATACGTTAAAAAAATCTTAGAGATTAACTACGGCCCATGGGAAAGGTTAAATAATAATAAGCCTTTCCTGAAAGGATTCGGGGCAAAACCCGCAGGGGCTAATTTTTATCCCCACGATATGGCAAAAGAAGAATTTGAGGCATGGGATGAACCGTTAAAATTGAGCTTGTATACCATCATCCGGCGTGACGGGGAGGGTAAGTTGACTGCAATACCATACCATGAATTTTTTAAAAGGCAGATTTCAGAAGCAGCTGGTTTGATTAGGCAGGCAGCCGGTTTAGCAGAAGATAAAGGGCTAAAAGTATACCTGGAGAAAAGGGCAGCTGCATTGTTGACCGATGATTATTACGATAGTGATATTGCCTGGCTTGACATGCAAAATAATACAATTGAGTTTATAATCGGGCCAATTGAGAATTATGAAGACCAGTTGTTTGGTTACAAAGCAGCACACGAATCGTTTATCCTGATTAAAGATAAAGATTGGAGTAAAAAACTGGAAAAATATACAGCTGTACTGCCCACCCTGCAAAAGTCCCTGCCATGCGAATTAAAATATAAAGATGAAACCCCCGGTATTGATACCGATATAAATGTGTATGATGCAATTTATTATGCCGGCGATTGTAATGCAGGAAGTAAAACAATTGCCATAAACCTGCCTAACGATGAAAAAGTCAGGGAAATAAAAGGCAGCAGGAAGTTGCAGTTAAAAAACTCAATGCAGGCAAAATTTGATAAGATCCTGATTCCGATTTCCAGGTTATTGATAGCTAAAGAACAACAAAAATACGTAAAATTTGATGCTTTTTTTGAGAATACAATGTTTCATGAAGTAGCACACGGACTGGGGCTGGGGAATACTTCCGATAAAAGTTCAACAGTCAGAGGGGCATTAAAGAACACCTATTCTGCAATTGAGGAGGGTAAAGCCGACATATTGGGGTTGTGGTGTATTTATAAACTCAACGAAATGGGCGAGTTTACTGATAAAGACATGATGGATAATTTTGTCACTTTTATGGCTGGTATTTTCAGGTCGGTACGGTTTGGCGCTGCCAGCGCACATGGAAAAGCAAATATGGTCAGGTTTTATTATTTCCAGGAAAAAGGGGCATTTGAACGCGATGATGCAACAGGCACATACAGGGTTAATTATGGCAAAATGAAGGATGCTATGTTGAGCCTTTCCGAAATGATCCTGAAAATACAGGGCGATGGCGATTTTGAAGCGGCTAAACGGTTGCTACAGGAAAAAGGGGCTATCCGCGGGCAACTACAAAAAGACCTGGATAGGATTACCCAGGCCGGGATACCCAGGGATATTGTATTTGAACAAGGGGCTGAAGTGCTTGGGCTTCAGTAAAGGTTTATCCTGCCAGGAGTAGGCACTGAAGTTGTTTGAAATTGCATAAACTAATTGTTAAATTCTACAATTTAACTCTTCCCCCCTCTTTTTTTAAGGCACACTGCCCATACATTTGCAAAATGAGATATAAGCAACGCTGGAATAACTTCCCCTTTACCCCGAATGGCACCCCTTTCTTTTACGGATGGGTAATTATTTTTGCCGGGACAGTAGGTGTTTTGGCAAGTGCACCCGGACAAACAACCGGGGTTTCAACATTTACCGATTACCTGATTGACGCGATAGGTATTAATCGCGATGAACTAAGCATTGCCTACCTCGCAGGGACTATCTTAAGCTCATTTGCTTTAACGTATGCCGGCAAACTATACGATAAGTACGGGGCCCGGTGGATAAGCATGGGAGCTTCAATTATGCTGGCTTCGGTATTGCTTATTTTAAGCCAGTCCGATTTATTAATTACCCTTATCTGTAATAAAAGCCATAGTGCTTATAACATAATTGCTATCATCGTTATGGTTCTGGGCTTTTTCTTCCTCAGGTTCTCCGGGCAGGGGGTACTTACCATGGTCTCCAGGAATATGATGATGAAGTGGTTCATTGCAAGACGAGGGCTGGTTAACGGTATTTCAGCCATTTTTGTTGCTTTTGGGTTTTCTCTGGCCCCGTTAACATTCGATTGGCTTATCCAGGAATATTCGTGGCGTGTGGCCTGGATGATCTTAGGAGGGGTTATTGGTGTATTTTTCACAGCTTTTGCATTTATATTTTTCCGCGACAACCCCGAAGACCTGGGGTTAGTGCCTGATGGCGAAGTATACCGGAATAAAGGAAAAGATATTATTGTAAAAGCATTAAAACAGTTTACCCTGAAAGAGGCACGCAAAACTACAACATTCTGGCTGTTTGCTATCCCTCTGGGGATAAATGCGTTATATATAACCGGGGTGACATTTAATATTGTTTCAATTTTTGACGAGGCCGGATTAAGCCGTGATTCGGCACTGGCTATTTTTGTGCCGGTATCTTTTATTTCCGTCTCTGTTTCTTTAATTGGTGGTTGGATAAGTGACAAATTAAAATTGAAATACCTGCTTTACCTACTGATAATAGGCGAAGTATTGGCCTTTATCTGTTTAGCCCACCTGGATAACGGGGTGTTTAAAATAGGGGTAATTATTGGTGTCGGGATTGCAAGCGGCACCTACAATGTTTTAATGGCTGTTACCTGGCCAAGGTTCTACGGGCGTGATAACCTGGGTGCCGTCACAGGTTTTGTAATGTCAATTATCGTCTTTTTAAGTGCTTTAGGGCCATTGCTCTACAGTACCTCTTTTTCATATTCAGGAAGTTATTCATTGGCCAATTATATTCTTTTATTGGTGTCGGCTGTGTTGTTCGTGGGGGCATTAAAAGCAGATAACCCACAAGATAAATTCGCCAGTAAATAAGAAATTACTAGATTTGAGAGAAAATAGCGGGCTGCAAAAACATGCAACCCTAAAATACCGGTATTTATGGGAATTATTAAACTATCATCAGTTGCTGTATTGTGCATTTTCCTAAACTCATGCCAAACAGCAGATAACAAATGGGCTACACTTTTTGATGGGGAAACCCTTTCGGGGTGGGAAGCTGTTGAGAACCCCGCTAGTTTTACAGTCAACGAAGGGCAGATTGTTGCCCATGGCCCTCAGGCTTTTTTGTATTATACAGGCAAAGCCGGGCAGTTCAAGAATTTTGAACTGGATACCGATGTTAAAACTGCACCGGGGGCAGGTTCAGGGATCTACTTCCATACGAAAGTCCAAAACCAGGGGAAGCCTGAAACAGGTTATGAGGTAAAAATAAATAATTCATATAAAGATTCTGCCCATAATTGTGAGTTATGGAAAACCGGCAGCCTTAGCCTGGTCAGGAATGTGTATTACCCGTTTGTGAAAGATAATGAATGGTTTAACATACGTATAAAAGTGGTGGAGAATCAGGTGGAGGTTTTTGTAAATGGCACAAAAGTAGTTGATTATATTCAGCCGGACCATCCATGGAGGGCCGAAGGCGAAGGGAAACGTTTGCTTGGCGAGGGGAGTTTCGCACTTCAGGCAAGTGGAGGAAGCAGTACCGTATATTTCAAAAATATCAAGGTGAGGAGGTTGCCACCCGGCAAGAAGCAGGATATGCCGGTTGATGAGGGTTGGGATACAACAGTTACAAAATTGATGGCAAATGGGTTTCCGTTAATCGACTACCACGTCCACTTAAAAGGAGGCTTGTCTATTGAAGAAGCGGTACGCAATTCTCAGAGATTAGGCATAAATTACGGGATTGCCCCTAATTGCGGTTTACACTTCCCTGTCACCAACGATTCATCATTGATTGCCTATATTGAGAGTGTCGATGGATTCCCAATTTATAAAGGGATGCAGGCCGAAGGGCGTGAGTGGGTGACATTATTCTCACCGGAGGCTGTTGCCCGGTTCGACTATGTATTTACCGATGCCATGACATTTACCGACTACAAAGGCCGCCGAAACAGGATTTGGATTCCTGAAGAGGTTTGGGTTGACGACAAAGAGCAGTTTATGGAGCAACTGGTTGGTAAAATTGAGGCAATCTTTTCGCAGGAGCCGGTTGATATTTATGTGAACCCCACAGTCTTGCCGGCCATAATCGAGGATGATTACGACCAGCTATGGACCAAAAGCCGTAAGGAAAGGGTTATTAAGGTATTGGCAGAAAATAATATTGCACTGGAAATAAATGCCCGCTACAAACTCCCGAAAGCCGATATGATAAAAATGGCAAAAGAGGCTGGAGTAAAATTTTCTTTCGGGACAAATAATACGGGAAGAGAACTGGGGAAACTTGAATATTGCCTGCAAATGATTGAAGAATGCGGTTTAACACCACAGGATATGTTTATGCCGAAACCACATAGCCAAAAACAGGTGCTGCTAAACGGCCTCCCCAAGAAAATAACAGGTTAGTTTGATAATGATTAGAATACCTTTGAATGAGTCCACTATTTCTGAAGGAGTTAAGCATAAACCCTGATTGGGAAGGTTTTTTAACCAGCGGTATCAGGAGGGCGATTATAGAAATTGAACAGGAAGTAACAAAAACAAAATATACGCCGGCTCCTGAAAAGGTACTGCGGTTTTTATCGGTCCCGCTTAGTTCGGTTAAAATTATCATAGTGGGCCAGGACCCATACCCACAGGAAGGTGTAGCTACCGGGCGGGCGTTCGAAGTGGGGACGTTGAAATCGTGGAATGAACCGTTTAATAATATTTCACTGAAAAATATCTTACGGTCGTTATACAAGGCTTACTCTGGCAGGGTAATTAAGTACAATGAGCTTAAAGCAAAGTTCGATAATGAGTTCCCTGTTTTGCCTCCCGATAAGTTATTCAGCAACTGGGAAGGGCAGGGTGTTTTACTGCTGAATACCTATTTTACGTGTGAAGTAGGGAAACCGGGGAGCCATAAATCTATATGGGGCGATTTCTCATTACAGCTTTTCAGGTTTATAAGTACCTTCAACGATCGCATTGTTTGGTTTTTATGGGGCACGCATGCAATTGAATATACCAGGCAACTGGAAAATATTAAGGCTGTTGCCTCAATGCACCCTATGATGTGCTTCGATAAACCGGGGCGTGAAACGGATTTCTTATATGGGGAGATAAATTGTTTCGAACAGTATAAACATCAAATTAACTGGGCCGGCTATACATTAAAAGAAGGTTTTCAGCCTGCCCGTACACTATTTTAAGATATTTTGGACTTTTGTTTTTTCGACACCAATATTTTTTTTACCCTTATCGCTTTATCTATCAGTTCAATCATTGCATGGTCGTCAAAAGATGCCCTGTTCAGGGTGAGGTCAAAATTATCCTCGCAAAGGCCTTCGTTGATGGCTTTCCTGAACGCAATTCGTTCATTCTCTATCTTGCGCATCAATATCAAAGCATCGGCCCTGGTTAAGTTATTTTTCTTCATAACTACTTTTAACCTGTATTCGAAAGGAGCAACTACCCTGATATGCAAGGCCCGCTGAATATCTTTGGCAATTATATGGCCCGCCCTCCCTAAAATGATACAATTCCCCTCTTCCGCAAATGTACGGAGTATGTCAACCACGGTTTTTATTATCATCTTTTCACTTTTATACTGCCTGTTACTAAATGCATTTAATATTTCTTCAAATAAATACCTGTCGGTTTGTTTGAATATCTTAGTGACTGTACCCAGGTCAACATTCAGTTCTTCAGCACTTTTATGGAAGATTTCTTTACTTAATACACGCCATTGCTTTGATGGGTTCCGTTGGTTAAGGTGGTTGGCAATGCTACGGGCAAGGTTTGAACCATTACATCCGGTTTCCCGGGAAATTGTTATTACAGGGCCGGGC
Source organism: Chlorobiota bacterium (assembly GCA_013152355.1). Classification (GTDB taxonomy): domain Bacteria; phylum Bacteroidota; class Bacteroidia; order Bacteroidales; family Prolixibacteraceae; genus JABMQB01. Next base: position 14,259 of record JAADGO010000079.1, on the reverse strand, counting down.
TCATAAACACCTTTACCGGAAGAAGCCTCTCTTGTTAGGCGTTTATTCATATATGCAATTAATGTATTTTCCATGGCAGGCAGTTTTCTCCTTATACGTTTTTTTGTACTGTTAAGTTATACCTTGGGCAACATGCTTTTCCTTTCTTGGAAGTTGTTTAAAGTAAAAACGGAAACTATTCAATTGTTTTTCGTTTTTCTTTGGCCTATATTTGAAATGAAATCAGAAAATGTATTTAAACAGTCTTTTAGAATAAAGTCATGCCACACAATATGTTCGAAGAAAGTACTTATACAAACAGGCGCAATGCACTGATGAGGAAGTTGAAAAGTGGAGTAGTACTTCTGTTGGGAAACACCGAATCGCCAATGAACTACCCGGGTAATACTTTTCATTTCAGGCAGGATAGTAATTTCCTCTATTTTTTCGGATTAGACTACCCCGGAATGGCGGGAGTTATTGATGTTGACGAAGGCAAAGATTATATATTTGGGGATGATGTTGATATTGAGGATATTATCTGGATGGGGCCACAGGTGCCGTTACACGAAAAAGCTGCTAAAGCCGGGATAAGCAATACTGCGCCATTTAAACAACTATTTGAGTTTGTCAAATCGGCAATAGGGCAGGGAAGGAGGATCCATATTTTACCGCCCTACCGTGCAGAAAACAAAATTTTGCTGGAAGAGCTGTTAGGTATATCGTCTTTTCGTATTGCCGAGTATGCTTCGCTTGAATTGATAAAAGCTATTGTCAGTCTGAGGTCGGTTAAGGAGCCTGTTGAGGTTAATGAAATAAGGAAAGCCTGTAAAATAGGGTACGACATGCATGTAGCCGCTATGAAAATGGCACAACCAGGCGTTTGGGAACAAAAGATTGCAGGGGTAGTTGAAGGTATTGCCGTTGCGGGGGGAGGGATGGTTTCTTTCCCGGTAATCTTATCGCAAAATGGTGAAACACTGCATAACCACGACCATTCAAATTTTTTACAGGAAGGGCGGCTGATGCTAACCGATGCAGGTGCTGAAACCTCACTGCATTATGCTTCAGATTTTACCCGTACAACCCCGGTTGGCGGTAAATTCACCCAAAAACAAAAGGAAATTTATGAAATTGTGCTAGCTGCCAACAATAAAGTAATGGAGCTGGTAAAGCCTGGAGTTACTTATTTATCGGTTCATTTGGCAGCAGCCGGGGTAATTGCTTCGGGACTGAAAGAGCTGGGGCTTATGAAAGGCGATGTGAAAGAGGCTGTTAGAAACGGGGCACATGCTATGTTTTTCCCTCATGGGCTTGGCCACATGATGGGGCTCGATGTCCACGACATGGAGGATTTAGGGCAAATTTATGTGGGCTACGATGACGAAACCCGGCCAGCAGGCCAGTTTGGCACCGCTTACCTTAGGTTAGGGAGGAAACTGGAGGAGGGATTCGTTATTACAAATGAGCCGGGCATATATTTTATCCCGGCACTGATTGACAAGTGGCAGTCAGAGAAAATAAACACCGGCTTTATAAACTTCAGTAAAGTAAACGAATACCGCGATTTTGGCGGGGTCAGGCTGGAAGACAACCTCCTGGTTACCGGGGAAGGCTGTGAAATATTAGGGGAGCGGATACCCATCACACCTGAAGAAATAGAGGCATTGGTGCAGGAATCAAGCCAGGAGGGCTTTCTGTAATTTTAGTCGGACTGATTCAGGCTCTCCAGTTCTTCCTGCCGTTTATCCAGGATGTTTTTATACAGGATAATCATTTTCAAATCATCCCCGCTCTTAAGTGCTAAGGCTCTCTGGTAGGCATAAGTAATCCACTCCTGTGCTTTTTCAAACTCATCTTTCATTTCGTATGCAAGGGCAAGGTTGTAGCTTGCATTTATTGCTAATTTGCCGTATTTTTTTTGCGCATATTTTTCCCAATAACGAATGGCATCCCCCCATTTCTCCTGTTCGAGGTATGCTGCTGCCAGGCGGAAGTCCTCAACCGGGGGTACCACATACATACGCGATACCTTATGCCACGATGGCGTAAGCCTTTTAGCATAATTCCCGCCTGCAATTTCAGCAGCCAGTTTTATGCTGGTAATCCTTGGTGGGAGTTTATACCTCTTGTTGTCCGCCCCTTCGCCATAACCATCCCAAAATACAGTGTCGACCATCGACTTACGCTCAATGATTTTCATCTCTGCCGGGTCTATAATACTCCATATCCCTACCGTAATAACCTCGTTCCCGGGTGTTTCAAAGTCAGGCAGGTTGTATTCAGAATAGAAATAAGAAAAAGCCTCAAGGGATATCAAAATATCGGCCTGCGCCAAATCTGAGAGTTCCCTGATTAAACTGTTACTGAATGGAGCCATTCTTTCTCCGCGATGCGGTTTTATTAAACCATAAGGGAACAATTCAACTTTTTCGAAAGCACCGTTTTCTTCCAGCCCGGAAGCAAGCCCATGTAGGGCATTTGAAACAGCAATACTGTCGATATTCAAATGTGCATTCTTTTTGTCTTTCCTTAATATATACCCCGATTTGTAATAATGCTGCAATGTATCGTTGTCGAATTTAAAGTTACGGCTTAGAATAGCGATATTTTTTACATCCGAAGGCAACGAGATAAGGCCGGGCTTGTACACATCAATAGCAAACTCCCTGTAGACCGTACAGGAAAAAGTGGTTAAAACCAAAAACAGTATGGGGAGTAGCTTATTCATATCGCTTTACTATCTGTTTACGGCTTTCTATCTCTCTTTTCCTTTTTTTCAGTGTCTTCAGATAATTATATGTAATATTCCTGTACTGCGTGCTGTATGATTTTAGCCCCCACCTTATAGCCTCGTTAATGTCGCCCTCTAATTCGTAAGCCAATGCAATATTGAATTCAGCTTTGCTTTTTAACGATTTTGACGGCGGGCTTTCTGCAACCTCTTTCCAGATTTTCATAGCCCCCTGCCAATCATTTTTTAATGCCAGTTTATGTGCCTGAAGCATCTTTTCCCCACCGGTATTAAAATATTTGCGCGATTGGGTATACCATTTAGGGGCAATTTGTTCGGAATAATCCAGTGCAACCGAGATCCCGGCTTCTACCAGGGCTTGTTTAACCGATGTAAACCGGCTGAAAAGAGCCCTGTTGCTTAAATCAGCATCTTCCCAAACCAACGTGTCTTTAATGAAAGAACGTTTTATTACCTGTTCCTTTAAGGGGTCATAAACCCTGAACAGCGCATTGTAAGCAATGGCCATACTGGCATAATAAGCTTTGAAATACCGTTCCCCTATGTTATCGAACAATGTTTCTTTTTTATACTCGGTAGTTACATGTGTATTAAAGTAGTCTAACGACAAAACTACATCGGTATTAAAATCCGTACATAGCTGGGTTACCTCGTCCCAATCCATCTCGTCAGAGAAATAGAAACTGTTTTTATGAGGCAAAAACCTTTCTTCAGGGATAATAATATCGTACCTCCCCGATTCGTAAAGCAGTGCACCCAGGGCTTGCAAACAAGTATCTGCCGACATGCTATCGTATAATGTGGTATCGACATTGAATCTATTTAGGTAAAAAACTTTTTGAAGCGAATCTTCATTGTATTCCATAAAACGCCCGTCAACTGCACGGTTAACCAGTAACAAGCTTTGAATATCATCTGAAAATTCACCGTTTGCCGGTTCTGCAACCTGAACCTGGACGTTGTATATTGAAGTACAGGATATTGCAAATATTATTAAAAGCAGGCTTAAAGTGATAAAAGTTAAACTTTTAATTTTATTTGTTTTCATGAGTAAAATTGTATATTCTTCGTCTTAATAAATTCCCCAGAGCTTTCTCAAAAACCATTCCAATGCAAAAAGGAATAGTAAAAGGTAGAACGCCCATTTCAGGTTTATTATTTCATTCAATGATGCCTGTGAGTAACTTTCAGCATGAATCTTCGAATTACTTATAATATCATCAACCAGGGTATTTATTTCATCATTACGGTAAAAATTACCTCCGGTTTGAACAGCCATTTGATATAACAGCCCGTGATTAGCCCGGGTTTCAGCCATTTCAATGTTTAAGGGGGCAACAGAAAAACTCCCGTCTGCGGTGTATTCGTCCTCCCCGATTTTTACTTTCGCTTCGAAAGAGTAGTCGCCAACCGGCCAGTTGCCTGCATTAAGCCTGTAAAACTCCCCGGCCCTGTCGAAGGTAAACTGATAATTGCTGCCTTCCGAGTCTCTTATCTGAATAGTAACCTCAGGTTCATTAAAAGGTTCAAATGACTCATTATAAACCTCTGCATTAAAAATAATTAAATCAGTCTCATTATAGGTTGGCTCATAGTTAATAATAAAGTTATCCTCATTTTCACGTAACGACAAATATTGGATAAATGAGCTTATGAGCTCGTTAAACTGGCTGTGGCTTTCATTGAAATAATAATTATACAGCCTCCATCTCCAAATCCCCTCTCCAAATACAAAACCAACTTTCCGCCCTCCCTGGAAGCCTGTGGCAAACAAAGGCCTGGTGGTTGCTATATTTTTAATGCCCTGGTAAAATAAAACTTTGTATGATGGCTCCATATCGTATTTGGCAAATGGCACCAGCAGAGGGGGGAATTTCCCGGCCATTTCGATTAACTCTTCACTATACCTGAATGCAACGTAACCTGTATTTAGTAATGCCGTAGCTTCCTCTTTACTGCCCGCCTGAGGGAGTATCTCCACACCCAGGCCCAGTTGGTTTAATTGGGGCAGGTACGTTTTACCCCCGGTAAAAAACAACAGGGGGGTTTTACTTTTGGCTGTGACGTTGATTATTTCGCCTGTAGTATTTTGCGATGATGGCAGCTGGTTTAGTATAACCAGGTTGAAATCGCTGAAATTTTCCGGGTAAGGCTCACTGGTAAAAAGTGAAACATCGTAATTATGCTGCGATTCAAGTACCTCTTTGACAGCCCCCATATCGGGGTGCGGCCCTTCGGATAAGATCAAAACCCGTTCTTTGCCCTCAAGGACATTTATTACAAACTGGGATATATTATTTTGTTTATTCCGTTCATCGGGAGGGCTTTCCAAAATTGCCGAATAATGCTGTAATCCCGGTTCCCCCGCCGGGATGTCCATCTTTACAGTCGTAAAATAATCTTCCCCGGTTGGTTTAATCATGCGGCTCTTTATAAGCTCCTTGCCATGGAAAATTTTAAAACTTACATTACGGTTACCCGGCTTGGAAAAGCTAAGGTCGACTTCTAAGGGGAACTGATTCCCCGAAATTGCTGTCCGGTTAACGCGGACCCCTGCGATTTTTGAATCACTAACGATACTGGTGTCGCCCAGCCCAACTGTATAAACCGGGAAATTAAGCTTTTGTATACTGTTCAACGGATTAGCCCCTTTATTATAAATCCCATCGCCTACAACAACCAGTGCCCCAACATTCTCATTAAAATGATTATTATAAACGGTATTGATTAAGTCACTGTAATCCGACTTTTTTTCATTCAATTGCAGGCTTCCGGTTAATTTGGCCTCTTCTCCAAATGAATAATTTATAAGGCTGAATTTTTCCCTCAGCCCGGCGTTTAGCTCAGTTAAAATTTGGTTGGCCTTTGCTTTTTGCCCTGTTGAATCGTTTACCGCCAATATTGACGAAGAATTATCAAATGCAATGATAACCTTCGGGGCATACACAAAACGTTTTATTGTTTTTACCAGTGGCGACAATAGTAAAACTGACAGGAGGAAGACAGAAGAGAACCGGAGGAAAAGGAGCAGCCCTGTTTGCCATTTCCCCAATTCAACAGTTTCTTTATTCCTGTAGTATACAATACCTGTAATTCCTGCAGCAATGATTAAACAAACTATTACATACAAAAGGTAATGCTCCGTATCGAATAAGATTTTCAAAATCTGCGTTTTTAATTTTGCGGAGTAAATATAGTAACTCCTTGTGAAAATAATGGCTGTTGGTGCTGATTACACATATTTTATTACAAACACATTTGCACCTGCAATATTTTTTTAACAGCTTCAAAATAAAACAGCCTCTGAATTGATGGTTGGTTGATATTAATGGGGTAATAAATTATAATTTACTATTTTTAGGGCGTGGTTATTTATGCCACCTGATAATTAAACTATAGACTAACAGCGAGTTACAATGAGAAAGACACAGGTGCTTTTATTATTGGCATTCATTGCCTTATTTACAAGAGTTAGTGCCCAGCATTATGAAGTGGAGACCCAATCATTTGTATATAAACAAGTTGATACGGTTAAGTTGACGATGGAGGTTTACCGCCCTTCGTTTCAAGGCAATGCTAAATTGCCGGCTATTGTTTTTTTCTTTGGGGGAGGCTGGGTACGTGGCACCATCAAACATTTCGAATTGCAGGCAAGGTATTTAGCATCAAGGGGTATGGTTGCTTTTTGCGTTGACTACCGTGTTAAAAGCAGGCATAATACATCGCCGTTTGAATGCGTAAAAGATGCGAACTCGGCCATGCGTTATATCAGGGAAAATGCAAATGAGCTGGGTGTCGATAAAAATAAAATAGTTGCAGCCGGAGGTTCGGCCGGGGGGCACCTGGCGGCTTGTACTGCCACTATTGAAACGGTTAACGAAAGTAGCGACAATATGGCTGTTTCTCCGGTACCTAATGCCCTAATACTGTTTAACCCGGTTGTAGATACAGGGAAAAGGGGCTATGGGCAAGAAAAACTTAAGGGCCGTGAGTTCGAGATATCCCCTGTCCACCACATTAAAAAGGGCATTCCGCCTACTTTAATTATGCATGGCAAGGACGATACAACAGTTCCGTATGAAAATGTTGTACGGTTTAAAAGCATTATGAAACAATTCGGCAATAAATGCAAATTGGTGGGTTATAAAAACCAGGTGCATGGATTTTTTAATTTTAATAAAAACCCAAAGTATTTTAAAAAAACTCTGCGTAAAACAGAGCTTTTCCTTGAAAAATTAGGGTACCTCTCCGGCAGCAGCTGGCTGAATAGCTATTATAAAAGCCTGTTGCAAGAAGCCTCAAAAAGTTAAAACTTTTGCACCGCTTTTCAGGTAATCAGTCAGTGGCTTACCCATGCCTCTAACATCGAACCCGAGTTCTCTCAGGTTATCGGCAATCCCATAAGAATTGGCGCAAACTACACAGGCTTCAATTACCACCCCATCGTTTTGCATTTGTTTTACCTTTTCCTGTATTTTAATGTTTTCGGCAACCAGTTTTGCCGAAGGCCCCCAGATAATGAGGGTTACATTGCTAAACCAATGGGCTGTTTTGGCTGCATGGGTGTACATCAGGGCAACCCGTTCTGCAACATAAGGGTCGCCACTTGTCCATAGTACCACGAGTTTGTCAGGGTTGCTTTCAGAATTTCCGGGTTGTGCCATAATTTTCGAAGGATTAAAAAAGAATAAACCGGCAACAAGTGCCAATAATAATTTTGTTTTCATTTTTTTGATTTTAATCAGCGTTTATTTATGTATTGTATTAATTCAAAGCGTTCGTTTAGTATTCATTCAAAAAAATTATTTGACCTTCATTAATGCAATTGATATAAAGTCTTTTATTTGGCTTTCGTCAAGTGTTTTTGCTGCTATCGAAAGCCCCTGCATAACCCCCAGGAAAAAGTTGGCATACGCTTCAACATCAACATCCGGGGAGATTTCCCCTTTCTTTTTTGCATTTAGCAAAACATTTTTCAGCATATCCCTGATAAAGTCATAATACAGGTTTACTTCTTTGGCTATTGACTGATCCCTGGCTCCAACCTCTGCAGCCGTATTTACAACAAGGCACCCCCTAAGATTTATATTTTTCCGCTTTTCCATTAAAAAAGCTTTCAACTCAGCTAGCCCGGCATCTTCTTTCAACAAACTTTGATACACATTCTGGCTCACATATTCACGGTATTTCCTGATCGACTCAAGAAACAAATTTTTTTTATTCGTAAATGAAGAATATATGGAAAACTGGTTAATACCCATTTCTTTTTCCAGCAGGCGCAGAGAAGTAGCTTCATAACCTTTCCCCCAAAAAACATGCATGGCTTTCTCTAGTACCATGTCTTCGCTATATGCTTTATTCCTCGGCATAAATACATTTTGCACAAATCTAAGCAATTACTTAGTAATGTCAAACTTTTTTTCATTTTTGCAGTAAATACCCTTTGAAATTTAAACAACTTCAGTTTCAGGCTTGGGGAATTTATGTTATTAACACCTGTTTGTTTAAACTTCCATAAAAAATTCATACAACTACTTGATATATTAGTAAAAATGTACTTATTTTGCAAACCGTTTTGAGAACATGTAATTTATTGAAAAAGAAATTTTACGAAAGATGTCAAGAATTTGTCAGATAACAGGGAAAAAGGCTATGGTGGGAAACAATGTATCCCATTCAAAAAGGCGGACCAAAAGAAGGTTTGAAGTAAACCTGTTCAAAAAGAAATTTTATTTGCCGGAAGAAGACCGTTGGGTTTCACTGGTAGTATCGGCTGCCGGGATCCGTACTATAACTAAAAACGGGATCAAAACGGCACTTGCTAACGCAAAGGGAAAAGGGTATATTGATAAATATTAAATATCGTAAACGATGGCTAAGAAAGGTAACAGGGTCCAGGTAATCCTAGAATGCACAGAGCATAAAAACAGTGGTATGCCGGGGACATCAAGATATATTTCGACTAAAAACAGGAAAAATACACCCGACCGCATGGAATTGAAAAAATATAATCCAATTCTGAAAAAGGTCACAGTTCATAAAGAAATTAAATAATTTTTTAGTTATGGCAAAGAAAGCAGTTGCGACATTACAAAAAGGTGCTGGTAAAGGTTTTGCAAAAGTGATTAAAATGATAAAGTCGCCAAAAACCGGTGCTTATTCTTTTAAAGAGGATATTATTCCAAATGATGAAGTAAAAAATTATTTTCAAAAATAATAAGAACGTACGGTCTATTCAAGAAAGCTTTCATCGTTTGATGAAGGCTTTTTTTTTTCAATAGCAAAATACAAACATAAAGGAGAAAAATTATAATTTTATATCCTGCTATTCAGTAAATTATGGGTTTATTCGGAAATTTCACCAAAAACAAGAAGGAAAGCCTCGATATGGGGTTGTCTAAAACAAAGGAGAGTGTTTTTAAAAAGCTCAGCCGTGCCGTTGTTGGGAAATCGAAAGTTGACGATGAAGTACTTGATAACCTGGAGGAAGTATTGATTTCATCTGACGTTGGCGTTGACACGACCCTCAGGATAATCGAACGTATTGAGAAAAGGGTATCACAAGATAAATACCTGGGTATTAATGAATTGAAAGGGATACTAAAAGATGAGATAGCAGCTTTACTCAAAGAGAATAACGCTGAAGATGCCTCAGGGTTTGAATTCCCTGAAACAGGTGAGCCTTATGTTATAATGGTTGTAGGCGTCAATGGTGTTGGAAAGACCACTACTATTGGGAAACTAGCCTACAATTTTAAGGAGGCAGGGAAGAAAGTTGTTTTAGGGGCATCCGATACCTTCAGGGCCGCGGCAATCGACCAGTTGCAAATATGGGCTGATAGGGTAGGGGTGCCCATTATCAAACAAAAAATGGGAGCCGACCCGGCATCTGTTGCTTATGATGCACTATCCTCGGCAAAATCAAACGGGGCAGATGTGGTAATAATCGACACTGCCGGGCGGTTGCATAATAAAGTCAACCTGATGAATGAGCTGACGAAAATAAAATCGGTGATGAAAAAGGTTATACCTGATGCGCCCCATGAGGTATTGTTGATCCTGGACGGCTCGACCGGGCAAAATGCTTTTGAACAAGCCAAACACTTTACAAAAGCTACCGATGTTACTGCGCTTGCACTTACAAAACTTGATGGTACTGCCAAAGGCGGTGTTGTGATAGGTATTTCAGACCAATTTAAAATTCCGGTGAAATACATTGGGATTGGCGAAAAATTAGAAGACCTGCAAATATTCCGAAGGAAGGAATTTGTAGAATCATTGTTTTCGTAGAATCCCAATTTAAATTTAAACAACTTCAAATAAAAAAGGCCACTTATAAAGTGGCCCTTCCTGTTATATTTTTTCCTTCCTGTTACTTTCCTTTACCTGTTTATTTGTTTTGGAAGAAAGTATCCGGATACGTAACTTCTCAGATTTTTTATCGAGCCCGACCGAAATTGTATCGCCTTCAGTTATTGAAGCATTTATTATTATCTCTGCCATTTCGTCTTCCAGGTATTTCTGAATAGCCCTTTTTAACGGGCGTGCCCCAAATTGCGGGTCGTACCCTTTTTCTGAAATAAAATCTTTGGCGGCAGTTGATATTTTTAATTTATAATTCAATGCTTCAACCCTGTCGTACAAATCTTTTATTTCAATATCAATAATCTTATATATATCGCTCTTACTTAGGGCATTAAACATAACAACATCATCAATCCTATTTAAAAATTCAGGGGCAAACGCCTTTTTCAGGGCCTTCTGGATAACATATTTTGCATGTTCATTATCATCCTCATGCTTTCCGGTTGAGAAACCTACGCCTCTTCCAAAGTCTTTCAATTGGCGTGTTCCGATATTGGAAGTCATAATGATGATTGTATTTTTAAAATCGATCTTCCTTCCCAGGCTATCCGTAAGCCTTCCTTCGTCTAACAATTGCAGCAGCAAGTGGAACATGTCGGGATGGGCTTTTTCAATTTCATCAAGCAATACAACGCAATATGGTTTCCGGCGTACTTTTTCTGTCAATTGCCCGCCTTCTTCGTACCCAACATATCCGGGAGGAGCCCCAACAAGCCTTGAAACAGAAAATTTCTCCATATACTCGCTCATATCAATCCTGATCAATGAGTCTACGCTGTCGAACAGGTAGGTGGCAAGTACTTTGGCAAGCTGTGTTTTCCCAACACCTGTCGGGCCCAGGAAGATAAATGAGCCGATAGGGCGGTTCGGGTCTTTCAACCCGGCCCGGTTACGTTGGATGGCTTTCACGATTTTTTGAATAGCCTCGTCCTGTCCGATAACCTTGCCTCTGAGGTCGTCCTTCATATTCATCAGGCGTTTGCCTTCAGCTTGTGCAATCCGCTGTACCGGGACACCCGACATCATGGCAACTACCTCAGCAACTTTATGCTCGTCAACAGTTTCGCGGTGGTTTATCAGTTCTTTTTCCCATTCTTCTTTTTCTTTGTCGAGGAGCACCAGGAGGTTTTTCTCTTTGTCGCGGAAATTTGCCGCCAATTCAAAATTCTGGCTTTTAACTGCAGCTATCTTTTTTACTTTGGTAGCTTCAATTTTTTCTTCGAGTTCGACAATTTTTTCCGGGACATTAATATTTGATATATGTACCCTGGAACCGGCTTCGTCAAGTGCATCTATGGCTTTATCGGGTAAATAACGGTCGGTAATGTAGCGGCTTGTAAGTTTTACGCACCCTTCAATTGCCTTTTTGGTATAGGCAACGTTATGGTGGTCTTCGTAACGTATTTTTATATTATTGAGGATTTCAATTGTTTCCTCTATTGAAGTTGGTTCGATCATTATTTTCTGGAAGCGGCGCTCCAATGCCCCATCCTTCTCAATATGCTGCCTGTATTCATCAAGGGTAGTAGCCCCAATGCACTGTATTTCACCTCTTGCCAGGGCAGGCTTCAGCATATTGGCAGCATCAAGCGAGCCGGTAGCACCTCCGGCGCCAACTATCGTATGTATCTCGTCAATGAAGAGGATAACATTAGAAACCTTCGACAATTCATTCAGGATAGCTTTCATGCGCTCTTCAAATTGCCCTCTGTATTTTGTGCCGGCAACAATTGATGCTATATCAAGGCTGATCACCCGTTTGTCAAACAAAATACGCGATACCTTTTTATGGACTATACGCAAAGCCAACCCCTCGGCAATAGCCGATTTACCTACTCCCGGTTCGCCTATCAATATAGGGTTATTCTTTTTCCTCCGGCTTAAAATTTGTGCCAGGCGTTCAATTTCTTTTTCCCTGCCAACAATCGGGTCCAGGCTATTTTCCTCCGCCAGCTTGGTTATATCCATGCCAAAGTTATCCAATACCGGCGTTTCAGATTTTCCTGCAGACACCTTGCCTGATGACGATGTGCCATGGCTTCCGGTAAATGAATCTTCAGGGTCATCGTCATCCTGCTCGGGGAAATCCGATTTAGCCTCAATGTGTTTGTAATCCTGGAGTTGCGACTTCACGATGTAATAGTTTACCCCATAATCGTTGAGCATGTGCGTAACCAGGCATTCATTATCTTTTAGGATAGATAACAGCAGGTGCCCGCTGTTGGCCGTAGCACTTTTAAAAGCCCTTGCCTCAAGGTAAATTATTTTCAATGCTTTTTCAGTAGATTTTAACAAATGCAATTCGGCCCGTGGGGCAATTTCTTTGTCCGTCCGTATCTTATTTTCCAATTCTACTTTAAAAGCACCCAGGTTTATCCCCAGGGCTTCCAGGATATCCGTAGCAATCCCTTCTCCGTCTCTAAGTATCCCTAAGAATAAATGCTCCGGTCCAATGTGGTCGTTTCCAAGCCTTATAGCTTCTTCTCGGCTATACGCTATTATATCTTTTATCCTTGGTGAAAATTGAGATTCCATATTGTTTTAATTATTTTCTTATCAAATAACAAATATTATTCCTAAAAGTTAAAACACTAAAATACGTAAAAAATAAAAGGCTATTTCTAAATTTCGGAAGAAGTTATTAAACATACTGTTTTTTTCTGCAATAATGTCAGTTAATATGTTGATATTTTCTGGAATTACGACACACAAACACCTCATAATTATAGTAATATAATTGAGTATTTTACTATTTTTGTAGGTCTTTGAATATAAAGTTGTTTAAAGTTAAATTGAAAATATTTATGATTGAAAGGAGATATAAATGACTGAAGGTGAAAAAATTATCAGGATCAATATTGAAGAGCAGATGAAAACTGCTTACATTGATTATTCAATGTCAGTAATTGTGTCAAGGGCATTGCCAGATGTAAGAGATGGATTGAAGCCTGTACACCGCAGGGTATTATACGGTATGAGCGAATTAGGGGTGTCTTCTAACCGCTCTTATAAAAAGTCGGCAAGGATTGTGGGAGAAGTACTTGGTAAGTACCACCCCCATGGCGATTCGTCCGTCTATTTTACCATGGTCAGAATGGCACAAAACTGGTCGTTAAGATACCCTTTGGTAGACGGGCAGGGGAATTACGGGTCTGTTGACGGTGACAGCCCGGCAGCTATGCGTTATACGGAAGCCCGGTTAACAAAAATTGCAGAGCTTACCCTGTCCGACCTTGATAAGAATACGGTAGATTTCCAGCCCAATTTTGATGAGTCGTTGAATGAGCCGACAGTTTTACCCACACGTATCCCAAACTTGTTAATAAACGGGGCATCAGGGATTGCCGTGGGGATGGCTACCAACATGGCGCCTCATAATTTGTCGGATGCAATTGATGCAATAATAGCTTATATTGACAATAACGAAATCACTATTGAGGAATTAAGCAATATAATTATTGCCCCTGATTTCCCAACAGGGGGGATTATTTATGGGTACCAGGGTGTAAAAGATGCCTTTGAAACCGGTAAAGGGAGGATTGTGCTTCGCGGGAAAGTACACATTGAAAATGATGGCAACAGGGAAAAAATTGTTATAACGGAGATACCTTATTTGGTCAACAGGGCCGAAATGATCCAAAAAACAGCCTTCCTTATCAACGAAAAGAAAATAGAAGGAATATCGAATGTAAACGATGAATCCGACAGGGATGGCATGCGGGTTGTTTACGACCTGAAAAGGGATGCAATGAGTAATGTAGTTTTGAATAAACTCTATAAATATACTGCACTACAAACTACTTTCAATGTAAATAATATCGCCCTTGTAAATGGCCGCCCTAAAATGCTTAACCTCAAGGACCTAATTGTGTACTTTGTGAAACACAGGCATGAAGTGGTTGTCAGGCGTACCAAATACGAACTGGAACAAGCAGAAAAAAGGGCACATATCCTTGAAGGCCTTATTATTGCCAGCGACAATATTGATGAGGTAATTGCAATTATACGTTCATCGAAAACGCCTGACGAAGCAAGGGGCAGGCTTATTGAGCGGTTTGAACTAAGCGAGATACAGGCAAAGGCTATCGTAGAGATGCGCTTAAGGCAGTTGACAGGGCTTGAACAGGAAAAACTCCACGCAGAGTACGAAGAAATAATGA
>JAADGO010000050.1 GCA_013152355.1 Chlorobiota bacterium | reverse complement strand
TCGCTTCAAACGGCCGATTCAACGAATACACGTGCTAAAGGTGGATTGATCTATACGGTTGAGCAGGTAGAAAAACAATTAATAAGGGAAGCACTTATAACTTCGCAGGGGAATATTGCAAAAGCAGCAGAAAATTTGCATATTACCGAGCGGATGCTGGGGATCAGGATAAAAAAATATGGTATTGATGCCTGGCGGTTTAAAATATAACTATGTGCTGCCAATAATAGTCCATTCGGTTTTTGCCTACACGCAAAACCAATCCTAAAAAACCAAAAGAGCTACTTTTTGCCTACTCCTCCACAATGTTAACAAGTAGTTGGAAAGTAATTGACTTGATTCTTGGTTTGAAAAGGAATCTTTGACTTTTTTTGTCAAAACAATTATTTCATGATGCAAAATATTGGGGAATTAATACGGACATTACGAGAAAAGGAAGGGTATCCATTAAGAAAGGTTGCTGCCTTTTTAGATATTGACCAGGCAGTTTTAAGCAAAATTGAACGAGGACAACGAAAAATATCGAAAGAACAAGTAATAAAACTGGCTGACTTTTTTAATTACAACGAAAAAGAAATGCTGATTACTTTTTTTAGCGACCAAATTATTTGTGAAATTGGCAATGAAGACTATGCAAAAGAAGCATTGAAAGTTGCTGAGGAAAAAATTGAGTACAAAAAGTTGAAAACTACAGATAGGACGGAAATAATTAATAAAATGGTATTGATTTTAAAATCTTTCCCAAAAATTAAAAAGGGCTGGATTTACGGTTCTTTCTCTCGCGGTGACGATAATTTCTCGAGTGATATTGATATAGCCGTAAAAACCGATGATAGCTTAAGCTATTTTGACCTTGCTGAAATACAATATAAATTAGAACAGGAAGTAAAAAGAAAGATTGATGTTGGTTTTATCGACTCATTTAAATCATATATATATAATAACATTAAGCCTGACTTAAAACTTATTTATGAAAGATAGCAGAAACGACAGTTATAGCAGGTTAATTCATATACAAAAATCTATTAACGAAATAGAAACATTTACAAAACAGGAAAGTGAAAAGACTTTTGTCAATAATAATCTGTTACACAGTGGAGTGCTATTTCAATTTAGTGTTATCGGTGAAGCTATAATTCATATTGACACAAACATATTGGATAAATATGAATACCAATGGTATAAAGTGAGGGCTCTAAGGAATTTAATCTCACACGAATATTTTAATATTAAATTAGAAGCCGTATGGAAAATAATAATTAATGATTTGCCTGAATTGAAAAAAACAATCAAAACAATTATAAAGGAAGAATTCAATAGTTGAAAAAATAATCTCACGCAAAGGCGCAGAGACGCAAAGGAAAAACTTGGCGACTTAGCGGCTTAGCGAGAAACAAAAAAACTATGACAGAAAATGAAATATCAAAAATAATAGTTAACACCTGCTACAATATCCATGTAGAGCTTGGCCCCGGGTTGCTTGAATCAGTTTATGAAGAAATACTATATTATGAGCTAATAAATCAAGGATTAAAGGTTGAACGGCAAAAAGCAATTCCTGTAATTTGGAAGGAAATAAAAATGGAAATTGGTTTTAGGGCAGATTTGATTGTGGGAAATAAAGTGATAATAGAATTAAAATCCGTTGAAGCAATTGCTCCAGTTCATCCAAAACAGCTTTTGACTTATCTGAAGATTACAGGTTTGAAACTTGGATTACTAATTAATTTTAATGAGAAATTAATTAAAAATGGAATAACAAGAATAGTCAATAATCTATAAATATTCACGCAAAGGCGCAGAGACGCAAAGGAAAAACTTGGCGGCTTAGCGGCTTAGCGAGAAATAAAGAAAACCAGCAACTAAAAACATAAACCACCACCGTTATGGACAAAAAGCAATTTTTACAGGTAGACCTTGGGGATCAGGTCCATTGTGAGAAACTTATATACCTTTTGGATGCATATATGAAAGACAAAATGGGTAATGGAAAGCCCATGGAGCAGGGCTTGTCAGTTAAAATACTTGACGGGCTTAAAAAATACAATGCCTATCTGGGTTTCTTTGTTTTATATGATGGGCAATATGCCGCTTTAGCCAATTGCAACCTGAATTTCTCGACTTTTAAAGCAAGTCCGCTTATAAATATCCACGACCTGATTGTTTTACCCGAATTTAGGGGTAAAGGGATAGGGAAATTCCTTTTAGAGTCATTATCGAATTATGCACGCGGGAAAGGGTATTGCCGGATAAATCTCGAAGTCCGCGTAGATAATGTCCAGGCACAGGCTTTATACAAAAAAGTGGGATTCACAGAATGTTCCCCGCCTATGCAGTTCTGGGAGAAAATCCTTTAGACTTAGAAGCCTCATTAAATTCTTTCTGATATTTTGCAGACATCAATCCTTTTTCAATTTCCTACCAAAACGTAGGTTGATCCTATGTTAATTTATTTCACCGTACTGATAATGAGAGGATAATACAGGCAGGTACATCTGTGTCATCCAAAACCCTGTTTCCTACATTTTTGTAGGAAATTATTACTTGCCCCGGTTCTTATAATACCTATTAGATTTCTTCTATTCGCCTGGTTTACACCAACTTATTGTCTTTGGATTATGTTGTGTCTTTAGGTAAACATGTTCTTTGGCATGTTTATGGCAAACCCGTTTCTGGAAAATAAGTGCATAAAACCAAAAAAGTTTTAAAAGATGAGAAAAATTGCAATCTATGGAAAGGGTGGGATTGGTAAATCCACAACAACCCAGAATACAGTGGCAGGGCTTGCCGAAGTAGGGAAAAAGGTGAAAATAGTAGGATGTGACCCAAAAGCCGATTCTACCAGGTTATTATTAGGGGGGATGGCACAAAAAACCGTGCTGGACACTCTCCGTTTGGAAGGCGAAGACATAGATATTGATGATATCGTCCGTGTAGGGTACGGGGGTGTCCGCTGTGTCGAATCAGGAGGCCCTGAACCAGGGGTTGGTTGCGCAGGGCGTGGAATCATCACATCTATCAATTTACTTGAACAGCTGGGGGCATGGGACGAAAAATACCAGATCGATTATACTTTTTATGATGTACTGGGCGATGTTGTTTGTGGTGGTTTTGCTATGCCAATCAGGGAAGGTAAAGCCGAAGAGATTTACATTGTCGTTTCCGGGGAGATGATGGCTATGTATGCAGCCAACAATATTTGCAAGGGTGTAAAAAAATATGCAGAAGCCGGGGTTGTACGGCTGGGGGGGCTGATTTGCAACTCGCGGAAGGTGGATAACGAACGTGAGATGATTGAGGAGTTAGCCAAAAGGCTGGGGACTAAGATGATATATTTTATCCCCCGCGACAATATGGTTCAAAAGGCCGAAATCAACCGTAAAACAGTGATCGAATTTGAGCCTGCGCATCAACAGGCAAATGAATACCGTGCTTTGGCCAAGGCAATTGATGAAAACGAACTGTTTGTTATTCCAACACCACTGCCCATGGAAGAATTGGAAGAACTGTTAATTGATTTTGGCCTTGCAAGCTAAAAAAATAGGAGGAACTAAGATATGTTAATGATTAGAGCAATTATACGTCCCGAGAGGTCAGGTAAAGTACTGAAACTATTGTTTGAAGCGGGTTATGTGGCGGTAACGAAAATACCGGTAGTTGGCCGCGGGAAACAACGTGGTATTAAAATCGGCGATGTAACCTATGATGAGTTGCCAAAAGAGATGCTGATTATTGTGGTGAAAGACGAAGATAAAGATTATGCCGTAACAACAATAATTGAGGCCGCCCGGACAGAGCCTGATGGTGCTTATGGAGACGGGAAGATATTTATTTCTACTGTAGAGGAGGCTTATACAATAAGCCGGGGGACAAAAGAATTATAAACCCATTAAAGCCACAAGTTATGAAGTTGATAATGGCCATAATAAGAATTAATAAAATGAACATCACCAAAGAAGCCCTTACTAATAAAGGAATTACATCAATGACTGCAACAGGGAAAGTTTTTGGGCGGGGTAAGGGGATGTGGGATGCTAAAGTTTTGGAAGGTGTTAAGCAGGATCAGCCTGAAGCAATTGCCCACCTTGGGAAAGAGCCTCGTTTAAGGGCGCAAAGGGTAGTTACGGTTGTAGTGCCTGATGATAAAGTGAAAACGGTTGTCGATACTTTCATTGAAACAAACCAGACTCCTGCAGCAGGAGATGGGAAAATCTTTGTAATGCCAATAGCCGATTCAATTAAGGTAAGGACTGGTGAAAAAGGTGATATAACCCTTGATTAAATAAGTGAAAAATGGAAAAGAAAAAAGAATCCGGGAAAGGATTATCAGGCCCTATTGCACTTAGGGAAGAAATTTTGAAGAAATATCCACGGAAAGTAGCAAAAAAAAGGGCAAGGTCTGTAATTGTCAATGATCCGGAGGCAGTACCCGAAATTTTGGCAAATGTGCGGACTGTACCTGGTATTATTACACAAAGGGGATGTACCTATGCCGGATGTAAAGGGGTGGTATTGGGGCCTACCCGCGATATTGTGAATATAACGCATGGGCCCATAGGCTGCGGCTTTTATTCATGGTTAACCAGAAGGAATCAAACAAAGCCTGCCGAAGGGGAAGAAAATTTTATGACCTATTCCTTCTCAACTGATATGCAGGAGGAAAATATTGTTTTTGGTGGTGAAACCAGGCTTAAAAATGCTATTCGTGAAGCATACGAGAATTTTAAGCCGGCAGCGATCAGTATATTCTCAACATGCCCCGTTGGGTTGATAGGTGACGATATTCATGCTATAGCCCGCGAGATGAAAAAGGAGCTGGGTATCAATATATTCGGGTTTAGTTGCGAAGGTTACAGAGGTGTTTCGCAATCGGCAGGCCACCACATTGCCAATAACGGGATTTTCACCCATGTGGTTGGCACCGATGATAAAGAACGCCTTGGTAAATTCCAGGTGAACTTATTGGGCGAATACAATATTGGGGGCGATGCTTTCGAAATAGAAAGGCTTTTTGAAGAAGTGGGTTTAACACTTATATCGACCTTTAGCGGGAACTCTACCGTGAAAAGTTTTGCTGCTTCGCATACTGCCGACCTGAACATGGTAATGTGCTATAGGTCTATAAATTATATTGCCGAAATGATGGAAGAAAAATATGGGATACCATGGGTAAAAGTGAATTTTATTGGTGCTGATGCCACAGCTAAGTCGTTAAGGAAAATAGCAGAATATTTTGGAGATAAGAAACTCTCTGCCAAAGTAGAGGAGGTTATTGCCCGCGAATTTGGGAAGGTCGAAAAAGTGATTGCTGAATTGAAGCCAAAACTTGAAGGGAAACTGGCCATGATGTTTGTGGGCGGGTCAAGGGCACACCACTATCAGGAGTTATTCAAAGAAATTGGTGTGAATACGGTATCTGCCGGGTACGAGTTTGCGCATCGCGATGATTATGAGGGCAGGGATGTATTGCCTTCGATAAAAATTGATGCCGACACAAGGAATATCGAAAACCTCAATGTAACAAAAGATGAAAAGCGTTATCGCAGCGACCTGGCAAAGAAAAAGGAAGGGTTGGAGAAGGCAGGCTATCAGTTTAAAAACTATGGGGGGATGATGGCTGATATGCCGAAAAACTCACTGGTAATTGACGATATCAACCACTGGGAAACAGAAAAACTCATTGAATATTATAAACCGGATGTTTTTTGCGCAGGTATCAAAGAGAAATATGTGGTTCAGAAATACGGGATTCCTTTAAAACAGTTGCATAGCTACGATTATGGTGGCCCGTATGCAGCGTTTGAGGGGGCAATTAATTTTTTCAGGGAAATGGAACGAATGCTGAATACCAGGATTTGGAAGCTGGTGGATGCACCATGGAAGAACGAACCTGAAATTGTAGGCAGTATCACCATTGAAAATTAAAAGATAGGAGAGGATAATTATGTTACTACGTCATACCAATTCAGATATAAAAGAGAGGAAAGCACTAACTGTGAACCCGGCCAAGACATGCCAGCCTATTGGGGCAATGTATGTTGCTTTGGGAATACACGGGTGTTTGCCGCACAGCCATGGCTCACAGGGGTGCTGTGCTTACCATCGAAGTACTTTAACCCGTCATTTTAAAGAGCCGGTAATGGCTGCTACAAGTTCATTTACCGAAGGGGCTTCAGTATTTGGAGGGCAATCAAACCTTATGCAGTCTATCGACAATATTTTTGCAATTTATGAACCTGAAATTATTGCAGTTCATTCAACCTGCCTTTCAGAAACCATTGGCGACGACCTGGGGCAGATTGTTGCAAAAGCACGTGAAGACGGGAAAGTACCTCCGGGAAGGCATGTTATCCAGGCTTCTACACCCAGCTATACAGGGTCTCATGTAACCGGGTATGCAAATATGTTGGAGGGGGTTGTGAAATATTTTGCCGAGTCGGCAAATGAGAAGATCAGGCAGGTGAATCTGTTGTCGGGATGGGTTGAGCCTTCCGATATTCGTGAATTTAAGCGGCTGCTTAAGCTAATGAAGGTGTCGCCGGTTATATTGCCCGATACTTCAGACGTACTTGACGCACCGATGACCGGGAAGTATGATATGTACCCAAAAGGAGGGACAACTATTCCTGATATGGTTAGTATGGGCGATAGTATGGTGTCATTAGGATTAGGCGAATGGGGCACAAAAAAAGCCGCAGTTGCACTTGATAACAAATGCAAAGTTAAATTTGAAATAACCGATATTCCAATCGGGCTAAAAGCAACAGACCGTTTTATTCAGGCACTTTCGAAAGCCGGCCTTGTATCAATCCCCGAATCAATTACTGATGAGCGTGGAAGGTTGTTAGATGTTATCACCGATATGCACCAGTATTTATATGGGAAAAGGGTTGCTGTTTGGGGCGACCCGGATAATATTATTCCGTTAATAGAATTTTTGGTGGATATTGATATGAAGCCTGTTTATATCGTAAGTGGGACTCCGGGGAAAAGATTTGATAAACGTATGAGTGAAATACTTTCTGAACGTGTGCCCGAAGCCAAATTTAAAAACGGTGCGAATGCCGACATGTTCCTAATGCACCAGTGGATTAAAGAAGAAGCAGTTGATTTACTTATAGGGAATACTTATGGTAAATACATAGCCCGCGATGAAAATATCCCTTTCGTACGGA
The DNA here is from genome assembly GCA_013152355.1 of Chlorobiota bacterium. Lineage (GTDB taxonomy): Bacteria > Bacteroidota > Bacteroidia > Bacteroidales > Prolixibacteraceae > JABMQB01. Next base: position 10,678 of record JAADGO010000050.1, on the reverse strand, counting down.
TGGGGTTTCCTATAGTCGACCGTATTGGGCACAGCTATTTCCCGACAGTTGGCTATCTGGGCGGGATACGGATCCTTGAAAAGATTTTAGGGGCAATGATGGACAAGATTGATTCTACCTGCCCCGAAGAATCATTTGAACTGGTAATGTAAAAAAGCAGAGCCGCTTTTTCAAACTATATCTTATGGATATTATTAAAGGAAGGCAAACACAAATCCTTACAAAAGGAGAAGGCCCGGATAAAATTGCATGTGAGAAAAAAAGCCTGGCAGGTTCCGTCAGCCAGCGGGCATGTGCCTTTTGCGGGGCCAGGGTAGTGCTTTATCCAATTGCCGATGCGCTACACCTGATTCATGGCCCTGTAGGGTGTGCAGCTTACACTTGGGATATAAGAGGAGCCCTTTCGTCTGGCCCGCAAATCCATAGGTTAAGTTTTACTACCGACCTGAAAGAAAAAGAAGTAGTGTTTGGGGGTGAAGCAAAACTATACGGCGCTTTAACCTATTTGATAGAGAAATACCATCCTAAAGCAGCTTTTGTATATTCCACTTGTATTGTTGGAATTATTGGCGATGATGTAGAGGCTATATGTAGGAAAGTCGGCAAAGAAAAGGGGATCGATGTATTCCCTGTAATGTCTGAAGGCTTTAATGGGACCAAAAAAGATGGTTACAAAATAGCTTGTAGCACTCTTTCCAGGTTGGTTGGTACAAATAACGACTTTACTCCGTCAAAGCCCTCAATCAATATCCTGGGTGATTTTAACCTGGCAGGCGAATTTTGGATTCTTTCTGATTATTACCGGAAAATGGGGGTTGATATAATTTCCTGCCTGACTGGCGATGGAAGGGTGGATGAAATTCGAAAAGCACACAAGGCAGCTTTAAATGTTGTCCAGTGTTCCGGTTCTATGATGCACCTGGCAAAGGATATGAAGGAAAAGTATAATATCCCTTTTATGAAGGTATCGTATTTTGGTATCGAAGACATGTCGGAAGCATTATACGAGGTAGCACGGTTTTTCAAAAGCGGCGAGATGATGGACAATGCCAGGCAGCTTGTCAGGGATGAACTTCAACAGTTATTGCCCGCTCTTCAACAGTACCGGGTAAAACTGGAAGGGAAAAAAGCGGCAATCTATGTTGGAGGTGCTTTCAAAGCAATTTCATTGGTCAAAGCATTGCGTTTGATAGGGATAAAAACCGTTGTCGTTGGGTCTCAAACGGGCAATGCCGATGATTATAAGTTATTAAAGGATTTATGCGATGAGGGGACTATCATTGTCGATGATTCCAATCCCAATGAACTTTCAGGGTTTGTACAACTTACCGGGGCCGATTTATTTATTGGCGGGGTTAAAGAACGTCCGATTGCCTATAAACTCGGATTGGGCTTTTGCGACCATAACCACGAACGCAAAGAAGCATTGGCAGGATACGAAGGGATGCTAAATTTATGCCTCTGTTTGTAGCCCGGTATGGAAATTTATGAGGAAACCGGAGGACATTCCCTTTTGTGGATGACAGGTTTTTAAGCCTGGAGTTAATGCAGGAGTCGGGCTTTATGGACAAACACTCAAATATGATTGCAGGACATATTTAAATCTTTATTATGGATGATAGGTTTACTTTAGATTCCCCTGCTTTGGAGGGGGAAGGCGAGGCTTTTAAAGCTACACGGAATGCCTGTAAATTATGCGCCCCGCTTGGGGCAAGCATCGCTTTCAAAGGGATAAGTGTTGTGTGCCTATTATTCACGGGTCGCAGGGCTGTGCAACTTATATCAGGAGGTACCTGATTAGCCATTATAAAGAACCAATTGATATAGCCTCCTCTAATTTTAGTGAAGCAGCAACTATTTTTGGAGGGTCAGATAATTGCCTCCTGGCAATCGAAAATGTAATCAGCCAATATAAGCCTGAGGTTGTAGCACTGGCATCAACATGTTTAAGCGAAACCATAGGCGATGATATGGGGTTATTTATCAGCAATTTCAAACAAGCAACAGAGCGTAAGAAACTCCCTCATTTTGTCATGGCATCAACACCCAGCTACCAGGGGTCGCATATCGATGGGTTCCATGAGGCTGTTTCTGCTGTAGTCCGGGCTTATGCCGAAGAAGGCCTGGCAACCAATAAAATAAATCTTTTCCCGGGGTTTGTATCAACCGAAGATTTAAGGCAATTAAAAGAAATATTTTTTCATTTTGAGGCAGAATATATACTTCTGCCCGATTATTCGGAAACATTAGACAACCCTGTGTGGGATACGTATATGCGTATCCCTGAAGGAGGCACCACGATTGAAGAAATCAAAGGTGCCGGAAGTGCAAAAGCATCGATAGAGTTGGGTACAATATTAAACAAAGGAAGTTTATCAGGGAGAGTGAAAAATAATGGCCTTTCTCTTTCGGGAGCAGGATACCTGGGGAAAAAATTCAACATTAAAAAATATTCTACACCATTACCGATTGGGGTCAACCTCACTGATAAATACTTTAGTTGTATTTCTGAAATTACGGGGAAAGCAATGCCTGAAAAATATAGCAGGGAGAGGGGGCGGCTTATTGATGCCTATGCCGATGGGCATAAATATATTTTTGGGAAAAAGGCAGTGGTTTATGGCGAAGAGGATTTTGTTATCGCTTTAAGTGCTTTTTTAGATGAAATCGGGATCGCGGTAGTGTTGGCAGCAACAGGCGGAGAAAGTAATTTATTTGAAGAAGAAGTAAAGAAATATTGCCCTGAAAACAGAGGTGCAATGGAGGTTCGGAATGTATTTGATTTTGAACAAATTCATGAATGGTGTAAGAAGAATGAAACAGATATCCTGATAGGGAACAGTAAAGGGTACTACATATCAAGGGAACTGGATATCCCGATGGTAAGGGTTGGATTCCCTGTTCACGACAGGCTTGGAGGGCAGCGTATAAAGCATTTATCTTATGCCGGAACCCAGGAACTATTTGATAAAATTGTAAATACCCTGATCGAATACAAACAGGCGCATTCGCCGGTGGGGTATTCATATATGTAATTTACAGATTGGATTTCAGGCAACTTCAATCTTAAAAGAGTTCATTATGATAGATATAAAACAACACCCGTGTTTTAGCAAAGAGGCAAAAGGGGAATATGCCCGGGTTCATCTGCCTGTTGCGCCAAAATGCAATATTCAGTGTAATTATTGTAAACGAGGTTATGACTGTGTAAATGAAAGCAGGCCCGGCGTAACCAGTAAAGTCCTTTTACCCGGGCAGGCATTGGCTTATTTAATAAAACTTAAAGCAATAATGCCTCATTTGTCGGTAGTTGGGGTCGCCGGGCCTGGCGACCCGTTTGCCAACCCCGTAGAAACAATGTCTACACTGAGGCTGGTTCGGCAGGAATTCCCGGAAATAATCCTGTGCCTTTCAACAAATGGGTTGAATATACTTCCTTATATAGAAGAACTGGCAGCGTTGGAAGTGAGCCATGTTACCATTACTTTGAACGGGCTGGACGAAAAAAGCCTTAGCAGGATTTATAAATGGGTACGATTTGAAAAGAGGGGGTATTTGGGTGAAACCGGGGCAAAATTACTTTTAGGAAACCAACTAAAAGCAATAAAAGCACTGAAGGGTTTTGGCATAACCACCAAAGTCAACACCATTGTTATTCCGGGGGTTAATGACCATTTAATGGCGGGTATTGCTGAAAAAATGAAAGAGTTAAAAGTTGATTTAATGAATGCCATCCCAATATACCCGGTAAAAGATACTGTTTTTGAAGATATTGAAGAACCAACTCCTGCTTTTATGAAAAGAATCAGGTCGCAGATTGAGCAATATATCCCTCCAATGACCCATTGCAGCCGTTGCAGGGCCGATGCCGTAGGCCTGCTTGGGAAAGACGAGCCTGAAGCCATGAGAATACTTGATGAAGTACTTGATGAAGCTTCTCAGCTAACAGTTTGCAACAATGAAAACAGGCCTTTTGTTGCGGTAGCCAGTTACGAGGGGATGTTGGTAAACCAGCATTTAGGGGAGGCTGATGAATTATATATCTTCAGGGAAACCCCGAATGGTTACAGAATTGTCGAACAGCGGAAAACCCCACCATCAGGGACAGGTGCCCAGCGGTGGGTATCTCTCTTGCCCGGTTATTAGCCGATTGCAGGGCTCTTTTGGTTGGGGGGATTGGGCCAAAACCTTCTTCATTGATTGGCCGGACAGGTATCCGTATTATTGAAATGACCGGATTGATCGACCAGGGGCTGGATGCTGTTTATAAAGGGCTGGAGTTAAAAACTATTAAAAAAGCCGATGCCTTTAAATGCGGGGCCGAATGCTCGGGGACAGGCATTGGATGTGGTTAGGCAATATTGAAAACAAATGGTATAAAAAAATAACAAATTAAAAATAAAAGAAGATGAAAAAACCAGGTCATCACATTTTGGTATGTAATTCATACCGTGTTGCAGGAGATGCAAAAGGGTATTGCAATAAAAACGGGGCAGCCGGTTTTATTCCTTATATAATGGAAGAATGTATAGACAGGGGGCTGGATGTGGCTGTATCGTCAACAGCCTGCCTAAATGTTTGCTCGCAGGGGCCGGTAATGGTCATCCATCCAAATAATTTTTGGTATGGCCAGTTAACAGAAGAAAAAATTGACGAAATACTTGATGCGCTGGAAGAAGGCAAAGCAGTTGAGGAATATTTGATAAGCGATTAGTCTAAGAAGCTTCTAAGTCAAAACGGGAAAGGCATGAAAATAAAACCGATTATTATTGATACTACGTTGAGAGATGGGGAACAGGCTCCCGGGGTTGTTTTTTCCCTGGATGAGAAAATGGAAATATGCCGTTTGTTAGATGAAGTCGGGATACCCGAGGTTGAAATTGGTACTCCGGCTATTAGCAAAAATGAGGAGTGCGAAATCCGGGAATTAATAAATGCAGGCTTTAGTTTTAAAAGTACCTGCTGGTCAAGGGCAACGATTAATGACCTCAAGGCAGCCCAAAGTACCGGGGCAGAAAGGGTTAACCTCTCTTTCCCTGTTTCTGATATTCAATTAAATGCCCTGAGGAAAAGTAGGGGCTGGGTTATGGATTCATTGCCTGGGGCCATGGGTTTTGCAAACAACCATTTTGAATTTGTGGCAGTTGGCGCACAGGATGCTTCGCGGGCCGACTGGGGGTTTTTATGCGATTATATTGATTATTCAATCTTTTTAGGGGCAAAACGTATCAGGATTGCCGATACCGTTGGGATTCTAAATCCATTACAAACGCAGGAAATTTTTATTAACCTGAATGAAAAGTTCCCGGGGGTTGATTTTGAATTCCATGGGCACAACGACCTTGGAATGGCAACAGCAAACCACCTGGCAGCATTATCCGGCGGAGCTTTAGCAATAAGCCTTACTGTAAACGGGATAGGGGAGAGGGCAGGGAATGCCGCCCTTGAACAGGTACTGGCAGCTTTAAAATATTCACAGGGGGTAGAACTTGGGTATAGGTTTGAATATTTATGTGAATTGTGTGAAAAGGTTGCTGCTTTTTCACACAGGAGCATTCCGGAAAGTATGCCAATTGTAGGAAGTAACACCTTTACCCATGAATCGGGGATTCATTGCCATAGCCTTTTAAAAGACCAACTAGCATATCAGCCTTTTAAAGCTGAAGACATTGGTAAACAAACACGTATGGTTATTGGTAAGCATTCAGGAACCAGTTCGGTCAAAAGATTTTTAGAAAGCAGGGGGGTCATACTTCCTAAAGAACACCTTCAGGCTGTTTTAGGAAGGATAAAAGAAGCAGCTTGTAAAAAACAAGGGGCATTGGAACATTCAGAAGTTTTAAATATAGTTTCAGTATTAACCTCAAAAAATGCTGCTGATTAGTATTTTATTGTGAGTTGTTGAACCTACTTTCTACCTTTTACTTTCTACTATATCACTATTCAATTAACAATTTAAATAAAGCAGAGATGAAACAAAATTGGGATAAATATTACGCTGATGCCATGTCGTATTATAAAACGGCCATTGGCTCAAACAATAAAGGGAACAAGCTTGGCAGCCTTGTAATGTACAATGTTATTTCCTTGTCAATTGAAAATTACCTTACAGCGGTATTGATGAAACAAGGTGCCTTGCCGAAGCATTCCGGTATAAATAGCATGATAAGAGAGTTAAAGGGGGACTTTATGGCTCCTGAGTCATTTATTGTAGAGGGACGGTTCTTAAATAAGTTTATGAATTTTTGTTCATTAGATATAATCCCTCAAATTGAACCTTCCAATTCGGATATTGCAAGGATGATTAGTTTTCTTGAAGAATTAAAAGTATGGGTTGAAAAAGGATTTTTCAGTTCTGTTGAGGTTTAGTAAATTGGCCGGGATGAAAAAGTTGGCAACGATAGTATTAATAGTATTCGTTTCGTGTACTGCTAATCAAAGGAGGAATACAAGGGGGCTGGTTGTGTTTGCAGCAGCCAGCCTGGCTCCGGCATTACAGGAAATAGCAAAACAGTTTGAAACGGCTGAAAATATCGGGCTGAAAATAAATTATGCCTCATCCGGCACATTGGCACGGCAAATTGAAATGGGCGCAAAATGTGATGCCTACTTCTCTGCTAACATAGGTTGGATGGATTATTTGGAAAAGGAAGGAGTGCTTGTACCCGGAAGCAGGGAGGAGCTTATTGAAAACAAACTGGTAATCATTGGGCAGAAGGATGGCACTATCGATACAATTAATTTTGACAATATCCCGGAATTTTTATTGAATCCTGAAATAAAGTTTTCAATCGGCGACCCTTCTCATGTCCCGGCTGGGAAATATGCCCGGCAGGCAATGGAAAACCTTGGCTGGTACAATTTAATTAAAGCAAAAATAGTGTTTGCAAAAGATGTGCGTTCTGCCTTTTATTATGTCGAACTGGGCGAAATCCCCTATGGAGTTGTTTATCAAACAGATGCCCGGGGCTCTCAAAAAATTAAAGTATTAGGTACATTCCCTCAACAAAGCTACGACAGGATTATTATATCTATGGCATTTATAGGCGACTCCCTGAGTTCTTCTTCAACAAGGTTCCGCCAATTCATCCGGTCTGAAAGAGTGAAAAATATCTGGAGGGAATACGGTTACATAATAAAATCACGAAACTAATTCTGTCAATTTGCTAATTGCATAGAGAGGGAGGTTCGTCAACCAATCTTCTTTTCTGAAATCCGACATGGAGGCTCTGATTGCCGTTGAGGGAGAATATTTTTGACAAAACGTTTTGAGGCTTTTGGCCTGCAAATTCTCCTCCGCTTTGACTTCAATGGGGATAACCTTACCTAAGTACTGTACCAAAAAATCTATCTCAGAAGTCGACCTCTCTGCAGACCAATAATAGATTGTTAGGCCAGGTGCCGTTTTTAATTGTTGCAAAACGTACTGTTCTGTCAAGGCCCCTTTGAACTCTTCAAATATTACATTGCCTTCAAGTAAAGTCCTCACGTCAATATTCCCCATGGCACCCAATAGCCCTACGTCTACGATAAATAATTTAAAGGCATTATAATCTTCATAAGCCTTCAACGGAATACCTGGCTTGAATACACGGCAAACTTTATGAGCCAATCCGCAATCAATCAGCCATGATAATGCCAATTCATAATTTTTAGCTCTTGACCCAGGCTTTATAGCCCTGTAGATAAATTTTTTATTTTCTTTTGCCAATTGTGCCGGTATAGAATTCCATAACATTCTGATACGAGGGACTATTTCATTTGGAGCATGTTTGGAAAAATCATGTTCATAGGCAGTAAGTATTCGGTTTTGAATAGCCCGTACCTCCTTATAATCGTTTTGTTTGCTATACGAAAGAACAGCTTCGGGCATACCTCCTATGTAGTAGTATTGCCGCAGGAACTGAATGTATTTTTCTTTAAAACTTTTTATCAGTATCCAGTCCTTGCTGTTCAGTAGGTTAAGTAACGGTTGTTGATCCATGGCCAACAGGAATTCTGTGTAACTAAGTGGGAAGAGGCTTAAAAACTCAACCTTCCCTACCGGAAAAGAAGTGTTTTTGTGAAGTGCTACCCCCAGCAGGGAACCTGCTGCAATAATATGGTATTGTGGAGCATTCTCGCAGAAATATTTTAGTGAGGTAATTGCCCCCTCTGCTTCTTGAATTTCATCAAAAATAATCAAGGTGTTTTCAGCATTTATTTGCACACCAGTTTCAATCTGCAAAGCAGTAATTATTCGCTGAATATTGAAATTATCTTCAAATATCGTTTTGAGCAACTTCGAACTCTCAAAGTTTACATAGGCAATCTGGGCATATTCGTTTTTGCCAAACTCTTTCATTAACCAGGTTTTGCCAACCTGCCGGGCTCCACGAATAATCAAAGGCTTGCGGCCCTGCTTGTTTTTCCAGCTTTTCAGCTCTTGCATTGCATCTCTTTCCATACCAAGCACTTTTTAAACTACATTAATTCAAACGTCTTTGTGTATAAAGATACACTTTTTCAAACGTCTTTGTGTATTTGTGTGCATAAATTCAAATGTCTTTTTAATATATTGACAAAAAACACTGTAATATCGATGGTTTGGCGCCATTACAAGTTTCTTTAGGAACAACCTCAATATAAACTTGTTGAAATGAAGCTTAACAACTTTAACAAATAATCAATGATTTTTAGTTTGAAAAGCATATTTTTACTGTTTTATTATGAGGCTGTTTAAAGTTAAGGGCTTTTACTTATGGATTTCTTTTCTGCATTAACTCTTGAAGAATTACAAGCCATCGGGTTATCTGTCAGAGTTGCAATTATCTGTTCGGCAGTTGTGCTTCCATTGGCTATAATTGCAGGGCACCTGTTTGCAAGGAAAGAGTTTGTTGGGAAAACACTTATTGAGAGTATCGTCAACCTTCCATTGGTATTGCCCCCGGTATCGACAGGCTTTATATTATTAATCATCTTAGGTAGCCAACGCCCAATCGGGAAATTTTTAAACTCCGTTTTAAATATTGACATTGCATTTTCATTTTATGCAGCTGTTATTGCAGCTATTGTTGTGTCTTTCCCCCTTGCATTAAGGAGTATAAAAATTGCCATGGAGTTGGTTGACCCAAAGCTGGAAGAGGCGGCCTTTGTCCATGGCGCAAGTAAAACGGTTACCTTCTTTAAAGTCACCCTGCCGTTAGCTTTCCCGGGGTTAATAAGCGGGTTTGTGATAAGTTTTGCCAGGAGCATGGGCGAATTTGGGGCAACTATTGCTTTTGCAGGTAATATCCCGGGCGAAACCCAAACCATACCATTGGCTATATTTTCATATATGCAGGTTCCCGGAATGGAGATGGTCGCAATAAGGCTCGCCCTGTTTTCAATTGTTATATCAACCCTTTCTATGGTAGCTGCCGAATTGTTTAATAAAAGGATGAAGAAATTAAGGAACAGGTAATGTGTAATTTAAAAGTAGATATTAAGGTTCAGCGTGATTCATTTGCCCTTGAATTGAACGAGTGCCTTACAGCTCAGGTAACCGGGGTCTTTGGGCCTTCCGGCTCGGGGAAGTCAACACTGTTAAATGCCATTGCAGGGCTACAAAAACCGCAGAGTGGGTTTATCTCTTTAAACGGACGGGTTATAACCGACACAGCCGCAAACCGTATATGCCCTCCTCATAAACGTAAAATAGGGTATGTTTTTCAGGAATCAAGGCTGTTCCCTCACTTAAACGTCCGGAAGAACCTATTGTTTGGAGTGAAATTGAAAAGTGGGTATGGCAGGGGAATTAACTTCGATGATGTTGTTAATGTATTAGATATTAGTCAGTTGCTTGATAAGAATATTAATGAATGTTCAGGGGGCGAACAACAACGGATTGCCATTGGGAGGGCTTTGCTTACCGAGCCCGGCCTGCTTTTACTGGATGAGCCGTTTTCAGCCGTAGATTATCAGTTAAGGAAACAGATACTATTATATATAAAGCAAATTTCGCAAAACTGGCAAATCCCTATGCTGGTGGTAAGCCACGACCTGTCGGATTTATTAATACTCACCCAATCATTATTGGTATTGAAAGAAGGGAAGGTGGAAGGGAATGGGGTATTCCATGATTTAGTGGTTAAAGAATCATGTTTTGACTTAATTCATCGTTCCGGGTTGCTTAATGTATTTCGTATGAATGTGTCCAGGTTTATGAAAAACAGCAACCTTGTTACCTTAAAGAGTTATACCCACAATTTTTTTATCCAGGCTTTATCTCAATCATTGCCGGCGGGGAAGGGGGTTGATGATGAGGTACAGGTGCTGGTAAAACCGGACGATATTGCTGTTTCTCTTAAACCGGTAACTGGTATTTCCATTCGAAACCAGATAAAAGGGGTTATAGAAGATATGTTTGAGAAAGATGGTTATTCATTGTGTATGGTCAATTCGGGTGAAAAAATATTGGTGGAAATCACGGAAGCGTCACGTCAAAAGATGAATTTGTTACCCGGGCAAACGGTTTATTGCTTTTTTAAATCTGTTTCGGTAAAGATATTTTGATCGGCTTATGTTATTTTGATTTTGATTTTCAAGCTGTTGTAAACCGACCTAGGATTTCTCAAAAAAAAGATCAAAAAAAAGTTTGGGTGTTAGGAAAAGGTGTTTACATTTGCAGCCGCTTTACGGGCCAACAATGGGGGCATAT
>JAADGO010000081.1 GCA_013152355.1 Chlorobiota bacterium | reverse complement strand
GCTTCAACGGTTTTTACAGAAATATTTAGTTTCCGGGCAATTTCTTTGTATTTCATCCCCTCTTCACGGCTCATCCTGAAAATTTCTCTCCGTTTTTTTGGCAATGAATTGATACTTTCTTCAATTTTTTGTGCCAGCCCCGGTTCAAGGAAATACTCTGCATTGGCCGGCTCGCGTTTTGATTCTTCAATTATCCTTTGAGCATATTGTAGTTTAATTTTTCGGTGTTGAATATAATTCAGGCACTGGTTGTGTAACGACCGGAAGAGGTATTGCTTTACCGAAGACTCAATCTTCAGGGAGGTGCGTTTTTCCCATATTTTTACAAATAATTGCTGGACCATTTCTTCGGCTGTTTCGTTTTCATTAACAAGGTGATAGGCGTAAGCACATAAAGAAGGGTAGTAGCTTTCAAATAAAATCCTGAAAGCTTTTTTATCCCCGTTTTGTATTTGAATGAAAAATGCCTTATCGCCTGGTTCTGCCATATAATTCCTATCGTTATCAGGTAATACCAGATAAAGTTAAATAAAAAAACGGTGGGGTTAAATAATCAGTGTTGTATTGGTTGCCTGTGGGTAAATAAACGGTTTTTTTATTGCCGCCGGCTACTTTTTGATAATTGACAGAAGGTGTTACTTTTACGTGTGATAGTTTTATGAGTTATAAAGATTGGTATGGAAAAAAAAGAGAGCTGGAAATTCCCGAGGGCATTTTGGGTGGCAAATACCGTTGAGTTATTTGAACGTGCAGCATATTATGGGGTATTTATTGTAATTACATTGTATTTGTCCCGGATATTTGGTTTTGGGGATATTGAGGCAGCAGCTATTGCCGGGGTTTTTCAGGCATTATTGTATTTTTTGCCAGTGTTTGCCGGAGCTTTTGCCGACAAAGTTGGGTTCAGGAAATCGTTAATGCTGGCTTTCCTGTTATTGACCCTGGGTTATGCCGGGATGGGTGTTTTACCAACTTTATTTGAATCTTCGGGGTTGGTGGAATATGGCAGCAAAACGGTATTCAAAGGGTTGGATACGTCCGGCGTGAGATATGCAATTCTACCGGTTATGGCACTGATCATTCTGGGGGGCTCTTTTATAAAATCAGTAATTACAGGGACAATAGCAAAAGAAACAACCAAAGAAAACCGGGCAAGGGGCTACGGTATCTTTTATGCAATGGTAAACATTGGTGCTTTTTCGGGGAAAACAATCGTAAAGCCTTTGCGTGAAATGATGGGCAACACCGGGCTGATCTGGATAAGCTATTTTTCGGCAGGCATGACTCTTTTGGGGCTGATAGTGGTGTTTTTAATGTTCAGGAGCAGGAAGCACCAGGGAGAAGGGAAATCTATGTCGCAAATATTAGACGCAATGGTTAAAGTGTTTATGAATGCCAGGCTGATAGTTTTGATTATTATTATAACCGGGTTTTGGATGGTACAGCATCAAATGTATGCTACTATGCCCAAGTATGTATTACGTTTAGCAGGCGAGGGGGCATCGCCATCGTGGTATGCAAATGTAAACCCGCTGGTGGTGTTTTTAACCGTTGGGTTGGTAACTCAATTGATGCGTAAACATACTGCCCTGTTTAGTATGGCTATCGGTATGTTTATTATGCCAATTTCGGCTTTATTAATGGCTTCAGGGAATTTGTTACACGGGAATATTTTAGGGATGCACCCTGTTGCATTTATGATGGTGGTAGGAATTGCGTTCCAGGGGTTTGCCGAGACCTTTATCTCCCCAAGGTACCTGGAGTATTTTTCGTTGCAGGCTCCTAGGGGCGAGGAGGGGTTATATTTAGGGTTCAGCCATTTGCATTCATTTTTCTCATCAATTTTTGGGTTTATAATGTCAGGGGTGCTACTTGATAAGTTTTGCCCCGACCCGCGAAAATTCCAATCACATGAACTGTGGGCCGATGCTGCTTCACATGCACATTATATATGGTTTTATTTTGTCGGGATATCTTTGATTTCAGCAATTGCCCTGATCGTTTACGGGATGGTAGTCAGAAGAATTGATTCCAGGCCATGAAAAAATTATATAATATTTTGATGATTACATTGAAATAACTAGCTTTGCACACCTATTTTTCAGGAGTAATTTCCACTATTGGAAAGAGTAAAGCTTCGTAATTAACGGGGGAGTAGTTGGCCTGTCGGCTGAAAGGTATACCGGATCACTACTCCGGCTTTGGCAGGCAAATAAAAATGCCCGGATGGCGGAATTGGTAGACGCGCTGGATTCAAAATCCAGTTCTGGCAACAGAGTGTGGGTTCGATTCCCACTCCGGGTACAAAGGGCTACAGCCGATTCGAAAGGATCGGCTTTTTTGTTTACCTAAAACAAATTTGCTCTTGCTTTTATTTTCCTAGATTCTTTACATCAGTATTTCGCAAACATTTTTCAAGCTTTTCTGAACGTCTCTCAATTATCCAAATTAAGATAATAATGAGTACTTCGCCCACTTCCCCGAACAATTAAAACGCCTAACTCCTCCAGTACTTTTAAATCCCGGGTAGCGGTTGCTTTTGAGGTTTGGGTTATTTTCATATATTTTTTGGCAGTCATTCCTCCTTCAAAACCTTTAGTGCCTTCTTTAAACATCCTATTAATACTTTTTAGTTGCCTTTCATTCATTTTACGTCGATAGGAATCAAAAAACCGTGCTTTTTTCAAGGTAAAATCAATCAAGGATTCTGCTTTACTTTGTGCATCAACAATGACCTGTAAAAAATAAAAAAAAATAAATAAGCCAAGGGGTGATTTCATTTTTGCGCTGTGCATTTTCTAAAGCATTGTAGTAGGCTGTTTTATTGCTTTCAATAGCAGCCGAAAGGCTTAGTAATAATGGATAACCTGAACTTTGAGAAAGTGCCTTATCCGCAATTGCCCGGCCAATACGACCATTCCCATCTTCAAAAGGGTGGATACTTTCAAAATAAAGATGAGCAATCGCCGCTCGGATGGGTGCGTATTTAATCGGATGCTTTCCATCTGGTGCGGTATCATTAAACCATTTTATAAATGCTTTCATATTTTTGGGGACTTCGGCAGATGGTGGTGCTTCAAAATGAACCTTTTCTTTACCCATTGCACCGGAAACTACCTGCATGGGTTCTTTGTGTATTCTCCAATCGCCAACAGTTATATTTGTGCGATTTATAAAAAGAAAACTATGCCATTCTTTTAATGTTTTTTCACTTAATGGTAAGTCATAGGTTCGTCGCACTTCGGTCATTAATTTTCCAATCCCTTTTGCCCGAACATCTCTAATTTCTTCATTCGGTGCAAATAAACCTAAGTTATGGCGAATAGAAGAAGTAACATCTTCCCGACTTAAATATTCATTTTCTATTTCCGATGTTTTAATGGCTTCAGAAACTAATATTTCAATAAGTGCTTCTTCCTGCGATGTTTTGGGCATGGCTTTTAATAAGCCTTTTAAATGCCCTGCTTTTTCCACAAAAATATAGAGGACATCCTCAATTTCTTTCAGTGAAAAAGTGAAATTTCCCCAATCTGATTGTTGCCAATTATATTTCATGAGCCGATTATATCACATATTCGGCTCAAAAGTAAATAAAAAATGAGCCGAATAAAAATTTTAATTGGCTCATTCCAGTTATTTATCGAACTTTTTATTTGCCGTTTTTGTCTTTGCAAAAATATGACGGAAGAAGACGCATAATAAACGTAAAGCCTGCCTGCTGGTCGGCAGATTACCTATTACTGATAAAAAGGTACACTCTCCACAATTTTTCCATCTGACCCCAAGAGGCCTCCTTAAATCATAGTAGTAGGGCAAATATTTCAACAAACCATGGTTAATAACTATATTTTTTCCTGTTTAGAGCATTGCTAATCAGTAGCTTATCGAACCAGGCTTTTCGTTGTTTTCATTTTAACATTCCAAAGTTAATAAGTATAGGCCTGGTGGTTGTAAAACCCGCTTTATTCCAGGGGCTTTTCAATAAATTTAAAAAAGAAGAAAGGTGCCGGATGAAAACTAAATACGGGTTTGAAACAACCGAAGAGAGGTCGCGGTTGATGAGTAAGATTCGCGGTAAAGATACTACACCAGAACTGGCTTTGCGGAAACTTCTTTGGAATGCAGGAGTCAGGTATCGGAAGAACGTGAAGAAACTGCCGGGAACACCTGATTTAGTGATACTTAAGTATAAGCTGGCCATTTTTATTGATGGTGAATTCTGGCATGGCTTCAACTGGGATGAGAAAAAACAAAAATTGAAATCGAACAGGGAGTATTGGATACCGAAGATTGAAAAGAATATAGCCAGAGATGCCAGTGTTAACAGGAAGCTGGAATATATGGGGTTTAAGATAATAAGGTTTTGGCAGCATGAAATAGAGCAAAACCCGGCAATGTGTTACCTAAAGGTAATTCAGGAAATAGAACAACGAAAAAATTTTAAAACGAAATAAGATGAAATTGTTACAAGTTAAAAGGTTTGTCAGTATATTATTTATGCTGATACTGTCGTTTGTAGTGCTAACAACCTGCAGCACTTCGAAAAAGGCAGGGAAAAGTAAAACAAGTAAATTGTTTCATATACCGAAAAAGGTTGAAAAGGCAGATGATTTACCAGAACATTTGCGCAATAGCCAGTCGAAAACAGAGCATATCGTACAACTTTTCCCCGATGCGAAACCTGAAATTTCTCAGAAAGGGGAAACTGCGGTGGCAGATGTTGTGGCAAATAAAGATGCTATAGAAGCTAACAAAACAAAAAGCGATTACGTAGAAGAAATCATACGCCCGTTTACGGGGGGGGCAAAAAAGCCAATTTACTATCATATTGTAAGTGGGAGTTTCCTGACAAAGTTGTATGCTGAAATGTTTGTCAGGAGGCTGCAGGTTATGGGTTATGTGAATACCTATATGAAATTCGCAGATAATGGGTTTTACAGGGTTATTGTACAAAAATACCCAAACGAGGTAGAGGCACGCCAGTACCTTCAGGGGTATAGGGACGATAACCCGCAATATGCTACTGCATGGTTATTTTACAAAAGGAATACAGGTGATAATGGGCAGTTATCCTTCTACCAATATAATTAGGAAGTCGTTGTTTGATGGCAGGTTTTATCCTCATGGTCAAAAGGTTTTAAAAAGGGAGCTGGAGTTTCTTTTTAAATCGGCTGCAGCACCTGTTGAAAAAGAAACTCTCCCACAGGCTATTATATCGCCTCATGCCGGGTATGTATTTAGTGGCGAGGTTGCTGCCTCGGCATTCAATCAAATTCCTGCCGGGGCATCGTACAAACGGGTTTTTGTATTGGCTTCGAGCCATCACCTGTTTTTTAAAGGAGCTTCGGTTTATTGTGATGGCGATTACCAAACCCCTCTTGGCGATCTTAAAGTGGACCGGGAACTTGCCAGGGAATTGGTTGAAAACCATGATATTTTCAGCAACAACAGGGAGGCGCACAATTTAGAGCATAGCCTTGAGGTTCAGTTGCCATTTTTGCAATACAGGCTGGCAGATGATTTTTTGCTGGTGCCTGTTATCCTGGGGACTCAGTCAGATAGGGACTGTGAATCGATTGCCAGGGTCCTTTCCCCTTATTTCAACAAAGAGAACCTGTTTGTAATAAGTACCGATTTTTCGCATTACCCGGAATACAGAGATGCTACAAAAGTTGATAAATTAACATCAGATGCCATCATTACCAACAACCCTGATGTACTGTTGAGGACAATCCAACAAAACAAGAAGAAAAATTATAACAACCTGGCTACTTCATTATGTGGATGGACTTCGGTATTGACACTTATGTATATCACTCAAAATAAAAATGTTGAATACAAAAAAATAGTTTATAAAAATTCAGGGGATATTGCGTTGTATGGCGATAAAAGCAGGGTGGTGGGCTACCAGGCAATAGCCGTTTTCAATAAAGAGGAGCTGCCATTTTCCCTTTCGGGGAAAGAAAAGCACTATTTGCTTGAAATAGCCCGTAATTCTTTGGAAAGGTATTTTCGAATTAAAAACAGGGCAGGAGTCATTCAAAATGTGGAGTCGGGTAAACTGAGTATACAAACAGGGGCTTTTGTGAGTTTATATAATAAGGGCAAACTAAGGGGGTGCATTGGGAGCTTCTTTGACAGTACGCCCTTGCCTGCCCTTATCGAGAGATTGGCGGTTTCTGCCGCAAAAGACCACAGGTTCGATAGTGTTACATACGATGAAGTTAGTGACCTGGTTATTGAGATATCAGTACTTACCCCATTGAAGAGAATAAATTCTATCAACGAAATAGAATTAGGGAAACATGGTATCTATATACAGAAAGGAGGCTTCTCGGGGACTTTTTTGCCACAGGTTGCCGAAAAAACCGGGTGGAGCCTCGAAGAATTCCTGGGCCATTGTTCGAAAGATAAAGCCGGATTGGGATGGGACGGTTGGAAAACAGCCGATATTTATACCTATGAAGCTATTGTATTCCGCGAAGGCGAGGAGCTTAGTTAGTATCTCTTAGAACCCACTTGAAAAATATATAGTTAAGTAGTTTCTAAATATTTTTAATCAATAAATCGGCAGCCTGTTCAAGAGTACTGTTCTCTTTTGCAAAACAAACCCGTAGAAGCCTGGTTTTGTTTTTTTGTGTTAAAAATGCAGACATCGGCATAACTGCCACGTTATTTTTAGTGATTAGCCTTTTCGTAAATTCAATATCTGCCTCATCAGAGATATTTGAAAAATCAATCAATTGGAAATAGGTGCCCTGTGAAGGGAGCAAATTATATGGCGAATCTTTCATCAGCCTGTTGAAATAGTTCCGTTTCCCCTGGTAAAGGGTTGTTATCTCAGCAAAATTATTGTTATATGTTTTTAAAAATTCCGACAGTGCATATTGTAAAGGAGTGATGGTTGAGGAAATCTGTGATTGGTGGACTTCACGGAATTTTGACATTAGCGGCTCTTTTGCCAGGCACCAGGAAATGCACCAGCCATTAATATTGAATACCGCCCCTAACGATGAAACAACAAAACTTTTTGATAGCAATTTTTCGAAACCGGCAACACTTTTATGTTGTTTATTATCGTAGGTCAAATGTTCAAAATGCTCGGTACTCACTATAATAATATTGGTTCCATTGGTTAGTTTTTGAAGGTGTAGAAGGTCATCTTCCGATAAAACTTTCCCGGTTGGGTTGTGCGGAGAGTTAATAATAATCATCCTGGTTTTTGTTGAGATCATTTTCCTTACTTCTTCCCAATCAATATGAAAATCGGGTTGCTTAAGGGTTACAAAAACCGGGGAGCCACCGCTTAGCTTAATAGCCGGGTTGTAAAATATATCTGCCGGTTCGAAAAGAATAACCTCATCGCCTTCATTTATGAAAGCACTGATAATTGCCGATACCGTTTGGGGAATACCCGATGTAACAGTAATTTCTTTTTCGGGGTCAAAGTCAATTTGCCGGGTCTTTTTTACAAGAATAGATATGCGCTCACGTAAAGAATAAATCCCTTCCACAGGAGGGTAGTTATTATACCCTTCTTTAATATATATATTGGCAAGGAGGGCAAGCATGTCGGGGCATGGGAATTCAATTGATTCAAGCGATAAATCTAACGCCTGATGTTGTTCTGACAGGGTTTTTATGTCGTTAAAAATATCGTTTTGCATGTTTGGATATTTAAGTGATATTATTAGCCTTTTATACCAGGGGCCTCTAAAAACTGCTGCTTATTACATGAGCCTGCAAAATATAATCATTTGTAAAAGTATTTAAATTTTCAGTAATGAGCTATTTGAACACTTCTTTTAAAACAGGTAACGATTTTAAACTACCAGGAGTCTCAAAATGTAATTGGTAATAGTCAATAAGTTTTTGCAAAAGGGCTTCACGGTGTTGCCGGGTAATTTTAAATGTTGATAACTCGTTTAATTTTAGCTGCAATAATTTTTTAAATACAGGGGTTAGCTCTTTATTTACCAGCATGGTATGCGAAGGCTCAGCAGGTGTAAACACCCCTTTTTTCAGGTCGAAAAATTTGTACAACTCCATAAATTCAGTATTCGGATGGATACCAATGTATTCAGTTAGCCTGATTAAAAAAAAGAGGTGGAAGTTATTGGTTCCATCCCCCATCAGGTCGAAATAGTGGATTGCATTTTCAAGGAAAGCAAATAATTTGGGGTAACTCTCCTCTTCACGAAGGGTTTTGTATAAGATTTCGGCTATAAAAATGGCCTGGGTAGATTTGCTAATTTCAAAAGGGATTGAGTTGAATGGCACAGCAAATTTTATTTCTTTCACCCGCTGAATATCCCTTGATGGTTTTTGGTAAACTACCAGGTCGAGAATAAACAAAGGTTGTAAAAAGCGGGCTTTGTTGTTTTTAGCATTTTTGCTCCGGGCAGCATTGATAATATAGGCCTGCCGCCCGAATTTCTCGGTGTAAATGGTGGCAATAACACTACTTTCGCCATATTTGATAAAATGTAAAACTATTCCCTTTGTGCTTGCTAACATTGCTGCCTGTTTAGGTTATTTTTATTGAAAAATGCCAGTATTGGCCCAAGCGTCCCATATCTGTTTTTATAGGCTTTCTTCAAAGGTTAATTGATAAAGAGTAATTTTGAAATATGTGTTTTTTCACCGTTCGGACCGTTACAAAAAACAAGGTAGACACCTGTTTTTACACGTTTCCCGTTAAGGTTCTTCCCGTCCCAGATTGCCTGCCCTCCCGATGAGGTCGTTTTAAACACCAGGTTGCCACTGATGTCGGTTATTTTCACATCGCTTTCGGCAACTAACCCGGTTACAACTATTGGCCCCGAGTATGTTTCTCTTATCGGATTTGGGTAGACATAAACATTTGCATAATCATCGCCGCCTTGCGTTGCATCGCCCTGGTATGAGATAATACCTTCACCGGTACCGATAAATACCTCCCCCGAATGGTTGTTTATAGCAATACTGGTTATCATATTTGATAATAAGGGGCTGTTTTCGGTAGTAAAATGCTCAAGTTCTGTTTCCCCGTTTTCAGAAATAAGGAAAATGCCTGAATTATTTGTCCCCATCCATTTCCGGTTGGCTCCATCTACTGCAATGGCTGTAACTATTTCTTTTTCAAGGAGGGGGTGGTATAGTCCATCGTTTAGGTCGAGGCTGGGCTGAGTGGCAAACATAGTGCCGGTTTCCCATAACCTTTGGGGGCTGAAATAAACGGCGACCCCTTTTGATGTCCCAACCCAGATTGCCCCGTCAAGGTCTTCGGCAATGGAAAATACATCACTCATTTCTGTGATTAGTTCGGTCTCTCCATTATTGAAATAAGACTGCACTTTGAGGGGTGTTTTTTTTGACAGGTCATTTTTTACAACATACAGGTTGTGCCCACGTGGAACAACGATCCATTTATCATCGTTTTGGGTAACAATAAGTTGCCCTATACTTTTATTATTGGCAATTTCGGGCAGGCTATATGACTCCCATTCCCCGGTTGGCCGTTTAACGCATAAAACATTGGGGACTTCAGAGTTCGTTATCCACAGATTTCCCTGCGAATCAAAATCTATCCCGCCTATTCGTATGTAATGCTGCAATGTGTCTGATTCTAAGGCTGTTTGCAGTGAGCTGTTAAGGGTGGTATAACGTTCAGTTAATTTGTCGTTATTAAATTCCAGCAAGCCTCCTCCCCACGACCCGACAAAGATATGCCCGGGGTCTGACGGGTCGGCCACAACAGTGACAAGGTCCCAGAACTTGCCCAGTTCGGGGTATTCCCTTTTTGTGTAGTACGTCCAGCTGTTGTTTGTGAATTTTTGCAATTTCGGGACTTTCCATACATTATTCCATCCTTCGGTACGTCCCCCTGATGCAACAAACAGGTCATTTTCGTTGGTATATAGATAGAAAGCACTGTTATCCAGCGGGCCGTCAGGGAAGATTGATTCATAAACATCAGACGTCCCTTTAATTAGGCCAAGGTTGTAATCAGCTATCCAGAGGCCATCGCCTCCTAGGTAAATGGATGAACGCGCAGCAATGTCATTTTCTACCCCGTCAACCAAAGGGTAATTATTTAAACGCTTGACAATATTCTGGTCCGAGTCGATTATAAATATATCATTTGAAGCGGATACAGTCATGTAGCCACCAGCTACCTGCATATCGAATGCATAACTCAACTGGGGGAGGTATGGCTCCCAGTTGCCATTATTAAACAGGTAAAAATTGTTGGTTTTCCACCGCCCCGTAGTGTGTGCAACGATTATTCTTCCTCCGTGGAAGGCAATATGATAGTATGTCCCCGTTGGGTCTGGAATATTTTCAAACCTGTGCCACGATTTATAATCAAGCAGGTTGGGTTCGTCAATTGCCGCATGGTAAATACCGTTTTCGGTTGCGGCATATAGTTCCTGCCCGTCAAATCCCATATCAAAGACATTAATGTAACCCCCGTCTTCGCCGATTTTATACGTGTCTTTGACTTCACGCCGGGTAAGGTTGATGGCAACAATCCCAAATCCACATGAGAGGTAAGCAACATCGTTAACAAAAAGGATATTATTAATGGTTTTGTTGCCCATGATCGATTTCCTTTTAATATCAGAAAGGTTGAACACCATTCCATTATCGAAAATAAGGTCGACATTGCTGTTTTTATAAGCAACAACCAGGACACCATTGGCATCGCTGTAAGCAATGGTTTTGATGCCAAAATCGGATAGCTTGATAAATCCGTCCAGCTTGTTTACGCTGTTGTCGCTTGTGTCGTAGTAGAACAACCCGCCTTCGCTGGCACAATAAATTTTTTCGCCTGCCTTTGCAACTTTGAATGTTTTTGCATACGATAAATAGTCCTGCCATTCCCCTATTTTCCTTTTAGGGAAGCTTTGCAATGAGAATAATACTATCAGCAATAAAGTAAATACCTGTTTCATAGGTTACTCCTTGGTTAAATATTCTACCAGTTTTTTTACGGCTTTGCCTCTGTGGCTAATCCTGTTCTTTTCTTCCATGCCCATTTCTGCAAATGTTTCGTTGTACCCATCGGGTTGGAAAGCCGGGTCGTAACCAAACCCCCCCTGCCCTCTTTTTTCGTTCAGGATACGGCCATTCACAACCCCTTCAAACTGGGTTTCTTTTCCGTTGACGACTAATGAAATAACAGTTCTAAAACGGGCTTTCCGGTTTTTTATTTTAGCCAGCTTATGTAAAACTTTATTCATGTTGTCTTCTGAGTTTTTCCCCTCCCCGGCATAACGTGCCGAATATACCCCCGGTTCATTATTTAATGCTTCAATTTCGAGCCCTGTATCATCGGCAAAGCAGTTGTAGCCGTAGTTATTGTACACATAAAATGCTTTTTGCGAGGCATTCCCTTCCAGCGTTGGCTGTTCTTCGGGGATCTCTCGGGGATCTCTTCGTGGCAGCCTATATCTTTCAGGCTGATAATTTCAAAATCATTGCCCAGTATATTCTGTATCTCGTGTAGTTTATGGGGATTATTTGTTGCAAATACCAGTTTCATACTTTTTTGTAAAATTTAAACAGTCTCTAAGTTAATCCTTTCAGAGTTTTATCACAGGAATTGTGTTTTCAGTTTCTGAAAAGTTGTATCCGATAAAGCTTAGCGGGAATTCAGGGTAATAAGAAATAAATTTTTTGTATTTCGATAGTTTTCAATTATCTGCCCTTTATCCTGCCTGAACTCTAATATTGAAAAGTTGTTAATTAACAGGTTTCATCGCCCAAGGTCATTGAAATAGCATTTTTATTAAGCAGGTTTCCGGATTGCATAGCCAGCAGTACCATCAGGTTATAAAAAAGTTGTTCATTCTCAACTTTTGAATCAACAATATCTCTTTTAATAAAAGAATTTTTATCTGTAGCTTTTAGATTCCTGTAAATCTGTTGTAAAAGCATGGTTTTACCTGTTTGCCTGGCCCCTGTTATTATAGCGAATTCCTTTTGTGGCAGGTGATTTTCGATAGAGTCGTAAATTTCGCGGTCTTTATACATCGGAAGCAGTTTATGGGTAAATTACATCAAAATTAAATGCAAAACTACAAAAAATCCGATAATTTTGGGAGAGGCATCTTTATTTTAAAAGAAATATTCAGTGGATGAAGCGGTTAAAAATCGTAGCACCCATGCTTGAGCCATTATTCTGGTGTCTTAGATTAAAAATTGCCTTTTCTTAGTCGCAGGTGCATTTACTCAGGCATTCGACAATTTGGCTGAGGATATCGTATTTCAGGTTATAATAAGTGTTTTTACCATCGCGCT
>JAADGO010000234.1 GCA_013152355.1 Chlorobiota bacterium | reverse complement strand
TAGGATTGTTTGTTAATGTATCTTTTTGTGTTTCAATGCTTTAAGATAATAAAAACAATCCTATTTTTACAAAAAAATCTAATGATTTTTTATATCGAACTCAGGTTATAAGCCGCAAGTATAATTACTTAATTAATGAGTGTGCCGGGAATTAAATTTATTAACTGCGACAATCTGCGAGCTCTGCGGAATCTGCATGAAAATAAGATTGCATTATTCAAGGGGGAGGAAGTAGTAAGTAGAAAGACAAGGAGCAGTAAGCAATAAGCCACAAGCTACAAGTAGTAAGTAAGAAAAATAATCAGGAAGTAAGGCGGGGGCTAATCATTCTTCAAGGAAATAGCGCAACTGGTCAAGCATTATTGGCACATCTTCAGAGTCGATACCTTGTTTTAACAGGTGTTGCAAGTCTTCTTCAAATGCCGCAATAAATTCGACTTCGCTAAAATCAGATTCTTTTATAGATTTTTTATAAAAATCCAGTGCTTTTTTTCTGTTGCCCAGGCTCCATTGTACGTGCCCCATGTTCATTAAATCATATTTATTTGGAGTATCTTCAATTAATTTCCTGCAATATTTTTCAGCCTGCTTCAATTTCCCGGTCAGGAATGAGCACCAGGAAATTGGGCGCCATACCTTTTTATTCCCGGGAGACAGGTATTCAACTTTAAAGAAACATTTAAGGGCCTCTTCGTACTGAGTAAGGTCAAAGTAACAATATCCAATGGAAATCTGGGTGTTCAGGTTCTTATCATCAAGTTGGCTTGCCTGCACGTAATATTCCAGTGCTTTTTGCGGATTCTTAAGATTCCTGTAACAGAGGGCAATTTTTTTTAGGTTCCATACTTTGTTTAAATCAAAAAGTTCAGCTTTGAGGTAAGCTTCAAGAGCTTTTTCATAATCGCCTCCTTTTTGGTAGCAATAGCCTATCTTTTGCAAAAGTTCCCCACTGGTATTTGCTGAATTAAGTGACTCGAATATTGCAGATGCTTCGGTAAAATAGTTCTTCTTAAAATAGTATTCGGCTATGTTGCGCAAAACTTTAACATCTTCACGCAGGATATTACGGAAACTATTTTTGTCGTGAAAATTGAACCTCCATGAAAAAATGTCTTCAAAGCTGTCTTTGTGTGGATGCAGCTTAAAAAACCGATACAGGTCTTGTATATATTGGTTTGAAATTATTTCCCCTTTTTTCCCGGGGGCAATCAATTCTTCTGCCTCTTCTATTTCATTGAACTGGTCCATTTCTGCCTTTATTGCATTTGCAATCATCTCCTTATTTTCTTCTGGTATATTTCTAATACTCAGGAAGAAAGAGTATTTGTCAGAGTTACACAAAACAGGTGAATGCACTAAGGTTTCGATGAATTTTTGGTTTACTTTGCCAGAGGCTCCTTTATCAACCCTTATTTCAGGGTTTTCTTTGAAAAAGGGCATGAACCAGTTTGTTAATTCACCGAAGAATGGGAAATTTTTAAGCATTGAGAAAGAACTCAAAAACACATCGGCTCCTTCCATTTGGAGTTTTGCAAATTTTTCCATCTTATCCATCATCCCCGGAGAGTCTTTAAAAATTTCTTCCCATTCAGGATTTTTATCCTCCATTGAACCTTCATCCATTAAGTTTTCAATATTCAGCTTATTCCTTATATTCGGGCTTATTTTAATCATCTCAGGCAGTATCTCGTCTGTTATCATCCGCCGTATTTTTTCGGTTTCTTTACTGCGTATGAATTGCAATATGACCTTTTCAAGGTTACTTTTAAAACCCGGGGCTTCATAGAGTATTTTGAGCCTCCCCGTAATTTCCGGGTAAAATGGCATCCTCAGGTCGTAATAATAAAGATTAATAAGCAGCCCTACCAATGCGCGTTGCCTAACCTCTTCATCCTCATTCCCGGTTTCGTATATCTCGAAAAGAAGGGTGAATTTATTTTCATCAAAAAAACGGAATAAGCTGAATGTTAAGGACGTAATAATAATGGCTTTGTAGTGTGTGGGAATATGTTTGCTCATGAAAAAATCACGCAGGGACTTTATTTCATAATCAGGTAAGATGTCGCGAAACCATATATGGTAAAATAATACGAAAAAACTTTGATGGTGCCCGGCTTGTAGTTTTTCCCCGTTTTCTTCTCCCGAAGTCGTTTCTTTAATCAGTATTTGCAAGTCTTTTTCGATGT
Source organism: Chlorobiota bacterium (assembly GCA_013152355.1). Lineage (GTDB taxonomy): Bacteria > Bacteroidota > Bacteroidia > Bacteroidales > Prolixibacteraceae > JABMQB01. The sequence goes on along the minus strand of JAADGO010000234.1, from coordinate 6,626 downwards.
AAAAGTTTTCCAGTTTTTTCAGGTATTCATCAAGGCCGTTTATGTAAAGGTTGGGTAGTGCCCGCTTTTTTTCATACTCGAATGAGCCTGAATACCTGGAAAGGAGGCTCTCAACAACTTTATCCGATAATTCGAAAGTTGAAACTATAAGGCTACGGTATATTTTTTGCCGTTCCGGGTCTTTTATCCCTTCTACCGTATATTTGAGCATATAATGGTAAGTTTGTTTCAGGTTGAGGTGTTGGTCACGGAATTGCCCCACATTAGCCTCTGATATAAGTTTCTCAAGCAGGTCGAATGCTATTTTTAAACTCCGCTCCGATATAAAGCGGCATATCTCATTATAGGTATTCCTTATTTCTTTTTCAGTCATTTTCCCTTTGCTAAATTGCTTTCTTAACCAAAAGTAGGTAAATCCTGTATGCCTTGAAAGTGTATTTGTATAAAATAATTGATTCTTAAACTATAAATATTAATTTTGGAGAGATTGAAGCAGCCTTTCGAAACGTTACGTTAATAGCATTAAGGGTAAGGGGAGGATCTAACTACTGAAATATATGGCAAACGAAAGGTAGGCGCCAGTTAAACATCGGGAAAGAAAGTTTATAATAATAGAGTAATTTATAAAAAACCAACGGCCATGAACAACCTAACTAACCTTGTAATACTTTTTTTTATTATTTCGGCAGCTGTAAATGTTTCTGCACAGAAAGCTAAAATTTACGTAGAACAGGTAACGCTAAAAACCTACCCCTTCTCTGACCCTAACCCGGTTCCTGAAACCGGGGCAATTTACCCATATTTTAAATTTGAGGGGTATACCGTTAAAGGTGCTGATAAAAAATGGAAGATGGTAGTCCTTGAAAATGACTACATAAAAGTTTTCGTAGCCCCTGAGGTTGGCGGGAAAGTTTGGGGTGCCATTGAAAAATCAACAGGTAAGGAGTTTGTTTATTTCAATCATTCTGCAAAATTCAGGGAAGTAGCCATGCGTGGCGCATGGACATCGGGGGGGGTTGAGTTTAACTTTGGGAAAATTGGCCATGCGCCAACCTGTTCAACGCCGGTTGACTATACAACTCGGCAGAATAAAGATGGTAGTGTTAGTTGTTTTATCGGGGCAACAGACCTCACATCGGGGACTAACTGGCGGGTAGAAATCAACCTCCCTAAGGATAAAGCTTATTTTACGACAAAATGTTGGTGGCACAATCCATCCGGGCTGGAGCAGTCTTATTACCACTGGACAAATGGGGGGTTTAAAGCAAGTGGGAACCTGGAGTTTATTTTCCCGGGTGATTACCGCATTGGGCATGGCGGCGAGGTTGGCAAATGGCCGGTTGATGAGCATGGCAGGGACCTGAGGTTTTATGAGAATAATAATTTCGGAGGCCCTAAGTCATACCATATCCTGGGCGGGAATACCGGTTTCTATGGAGGGTATTGGCACGATGATAATTTTGGCACGGCTCATTGGTCGGAATATGATGAAAAACCAGGGCAAAAAATTTGGATATGGGGCTTGTCGAGGCAAGGGATGATCTGGGAAAATTTACTAACCGATTCAGACGGGCAATATGTTGAATTACAATCTGGCAGGTTGTTTAACCAAGCCGCCAGCAAAAGTAGTAAGTCACCCTTTAAACACAGGGGCTTCCCCCCCGGGTCAACCGATGTGTGGACGGAATACTGGTTTCCGGTGAAAGAAACTGGCGGCTTTAATGCTGCTTCGCCTTATGCGGTTGCTAATGTAATTGAACAAAATGGGAGCCTGTCGGTCAGGTTGTGTGCAATCAGCCCATTGAATGATACCCTGAGGTTGTTCCGGGGCAGCAAAGAAATCTGGTCGGAAAACCTGGCACTAAAACCCATGGAAAAATTTGAGGGGTTAATTGATACAAAAGGGGAAGCACCCCTCAGGTTGGTATTAGGCGATAATTTATTGGAATGGGAACAGGGAAGCCTCCACAAAAAGTTATCCCGCCCTGTGGAAAGCCCTCCTGATTTTGATTGGGGCTCGACCTATGGGCTCTATACACAAGGCCGGGAATTTGTAAAACAACGGCTTTATAAAGAGGCATGGGCAGCTATCCAAAAATGCCTTAAAAAAGATGCATATTTTTTGCCGGCAATTTCTTTAAAAGCAGAACTCCTTTACCGAAAGGCAGAATACCCTAAAGCTCTTGAGGCGGCTATAAAAGGGTTGTCGATTGATACTTATGACCCGCACTCAAATTATATTTATGGGTTGGTGTCTGAGGAAATGGGGAATGTAAATGATGCTATCGATGGCTTTTCAATTGCTACCGCATCGGTTAAATACCGCCCGGCATCGTATTTAAAACTTGCACAAATTTATTTGGTTGAAAAAAAATATAACCGGGCAAAACACTATGCAGAAGAATGCCTGGCTTATAACGCTAACAACCAGGAAGCAAAAGAGGTACTGGTTTTAACTGGCCGTAAAACAAATGATACAGGTTTTGCAAAACAACAAATAGAAGGGCTGCTTTCCAATGACCCGCTTTGCCATTCCGCTTTATTCGAAGCATTTTTATTAACGGGCAACCAGGATGAACTCATGGCTTTAAAACAGTCAGTGCAAAATGAATTCCCACATGAGACCTACCTGGGGCTAGCGGTAAAGTATGCTAATTATATGATGTACGAAGAAGCATTAAAAGTATTAAGCCTGCCGGATGAAAATGCAACCATCGATTTCTGGAAGGCTTATCTTTATCATAAAATGAATGAAAATGAGGTGGCACAGGAATACCTGGGCAAGGCTGTTTCCCTTTCTCCTGAAATGGTATTCCCACACAGGATTGAATCAAAAGAGGTGTTGGAATGGGCATTGAAAGAAAACCCACACTGGAAAATAAAATATTACCTGGCATTAATCGAATCATCGATTGGCAATGAGGAAAAAGCAGGGGAGTTACTTGCAACATGTGCCGGAGAACCGGATTTTAGCCCTTTCTATTTGATGCGTGCAAAAAATACTAAACCCGGATTAGTACAAAATGATTTAGAGTTAGCGGTAAAATACAATTCAGCGGGTTGGCGCCCCAGGTACAGGCTGGGTAATTATTTTTTCAAAAAGAATAATTTTAAACAGTCGAATAAAATCTCGCAGGAGTTAATCAACGAATTCCCGGAAAATTTCCCGGTTAACATTTTATATGCAAAATCATTAATTGCCTTAGGGGAATATTCCAAAGCAATATCGTTCCTGAAGGGCGCTATTTTGATTCCTAAAGAAGGGTCTACCGAAGGGCGGAGGTTATACCGGAAGGCTTGTATCCGGGAAGCTATGGAGAAAATGGGGGAAGGCAATTATTCAGTAGCCATAAAAAACCTTATACAGTCAAAAAACTGGCCGGAGAACCTGGGGGCTGGGAAACCCTACAGCCCTGATGAGCGGATTGAAGACTTCTTACTGGCATACTGCTACCGGGCAAAGGGGGATTCAAATAAAATGAAAAGTGCATATTCCAGGATTGCAAGCCGGGTAGACCGTGAAGATTACAAGCCTTCGGGAAGTGTAGACTTATTATCGGCCCTGGTACTCAGGCAAACGGGGGAAAAAGAAAAAGGCGCAGCGGTAATTAAGCAACTATTGGATCAAACCAAACAACATAAATCGGCACGGTGGAGTGAAGCTATTTATAATGGCGATTTTATTGCAGCTGAAAAAATACGGTTGGAAAAGGCAATTGTAAAAGAATCAAATCCTTATGAATCCTATTTTAATGACCCTGAATTTGAGACTGTTGTAGAATGCTACAACAGGTTCTGGAAATAATAGTAGGAAAACGTAAAATAATCTTGAGAATTATGGCAGGCTATTCCCATAATTCCACAAAGGGTAAATCATTTTTTTTGATGATTCTAACAATTATCGTTTAATTTGCCTACTAATCTTATGGAAAACGGCCTGGAATATATGGTTACAAAACTCAGGGAGGGAGACGAAGAGGCGTATATCTCCTTGTTTAAGGACTTCTATATTAGCCTGTGTGCCTACTCTCGAAGGTATGTTGGGCGCAAGGATATTGCAGAAGAGGTCGTATCCGAGATTTTTTTTAAAATCTGGGAAAATAGGAAAAACCTTGAAATAAGGCATTCGGTAAAAGCCTACCTTTTCCAGGCTGTAGCCAATAACTCATTAAATTATTTGCGTAAATTAAAGAGGGAGGATAGGTTAGAAGATTACTTTAACAGTACAGAGCATGGAAATATTGGCTTTGAAGAACCTTCGGGTGACATTGCCGAACAGAGCCTCCTTATGGAAGAGTTAACAGCCCGTATTGAGGACGCTGTTAACCAACTCCCGCCCCGGCAGCAAATGTCCTTCCGCCTGAAAAGATACGAAGGGAAGAAAAACCGGGAAATAGCCGCCCAGATGGGTTTATCTGTCAAAACCGTAGAAATGCACCTCTCAAAAGCCATGCTGGCCCTACGCCAAAGTTTAAAAGATTACCTCCCTGCATTTTTACTTTATATGCTATTGAAATAGCCTGCATATTCTTTGCCCCTCCGTGGTGTGAAGACTAAGAGACTGTTTAAACTTTCAGGAATAATCATTTTTAAACAATCTCGATACAGGGTTTTTTAGTTTTAGTGCATCATAGTAAATGAAGGTAAAAATTTATGCAAACAGGAAACGATATTCATTTAAAAATAATCCGGTTGTTCACAGGTGATGCCAACCCCGGTGAAAAGAGAGTCGTTGGGGATTGGCTTAACCTATCGGAAAGCAACCGGAAGTTGTACAACGACCTGAAGGAGATTTGGCTGGCAACGGGGGTTGGCAACAATGCCGACCATTATAACATTGAAAAAGCAATTGCAGAATTCAGGAGCAGGACCGGGCATCAGGTAAAAAGGGCAAGGATGTTTAAACTTTACGGCTTGCTTAAATACGCCGCTATCATTATATTGCTCATGGCCCTCCCCGTCACATATTTTACCGGCAAAAAAGCAGCCATGCGTGACGATTCGGTTACGACTATTACCTGTGCATTTGGCGATAAATCAACTGTTACACTTCCTGATGGCTCTCAGGCATGGTTAAATTCAGGAAGTACGCTTACATTTAAAAATAATTTCCACAGCGATTCCCGCCTCGTTTACCTGGAAGGTGAAGCATATTTCTCAGTAAAAAAGAATGAAGAACTCCCTTTTGTGGTTAAGGCTGCTGATGTTGAGGTTGAAGTGTTAGGCACCAAATTTAATATGAAAGCTTACCCTGATGAGGCATATATCTCAACAACCCTGGTAGAGGGGAGCATCAAAATAAAAAGCAGCACCCAGCAGGCTGTTGTAAAACCCAATCAAATGGTTGTTTTTGACAATACCAGCAAAAAAATGGCAATATATAGCCTTAATGATATCTCAGCCGAAACCGGTTGGAAAGATGGGCGGCTGGTATTCAGGAATGAATCGCTTGGAGAGTTGGAGCATAAACTGGAGCGGTGGTTCGATGTGGATATTGTATTTGCTGACGAGTTGGTGAAAAAAAGACGGTTCTCAGGTATCCTCGAAAGGGAAAGTATATTGGAAGCCGTGTCTTACTTTAATTATTCAAAGTATGTTGGATATAAGATCGAGGGCAATGAGATTACTTTTTACTCCGAATAATCAATTATAAAACGAATATATGATTTAGTGTGTAATTAAAAAGAGGAAGTGTTCCCTCACCTCCCCTTTAGTCAAAAATTAAACAAAAGTTTAACTTTTAAAAACATTCAAATTTATGAAATTAAAACGAATTAGCCTACCCTTTGCCGGGTACGGTATTAAAAAGTATGTAAGGATTATGAAATTAACATGGTTTCTTATTTTGGCACTGACCCTGCAAACCAGTGCAAGCCTCTGGTCGCAGACTACAAGTATGAGTATTAAACTTAAAAATACCTCATTGCTTGAGCTTTTTATGCACATTGAAAAAAATAGTGAGTACCGATTTTTTTATAACAATGATGATGTAGATGTAGGTCAAAAAGTATCCGTCAATGCCGAGAATATGGCCATTGGCGATATATTGAAAGAGGTGTTTAAAGGGTTGCCCTATTCTTTCAGAGAGTTACATAATAATATGATCCTGGTTGAATCGAAAAGCAATCATGTAAGGACGGATAGCTTTTTGCAGCAAAAAAAACCGGTTTCGGGTAAAGTAACCGATAAATCCAATCAGCCACTGCCGGGTGTAACAATCCTTATAAAAGGGACAACCCAGGGGGTCGTTACAGACTCTGACGGGAATTACTCCCTACCCAGTGTCCCCATTGATGCCACCCTGGTATTCTCCTTTGTGGGGATGAAGACCCAGGAGGTGCCGGTTGCCGGCAGGTCTTCCATTGATATTACCATGCAGGAAGAGACGATTGGCATTGAAGAAGTAGTGGCCATTGGTTATGGTACGATAAAAAAAGCAGACCTCACGGGTGCCGTATCTGTTATTAAGCCTGATGAATTTAAGAATATAACAGCACTTTCTGTAGGCAATGCTATGCAAGGCCTGGTACCGGGGGTAAATATCCGTTCCAGTGGCAACATTGGCAGCGAGCCTGTCGTGGAAATCAGGGGGCTTGGGAATTTCACAAATAATAACCCATTATACG
>JAADGO010000182.1:8181-41581 GCA_013152355.1 Chlorobiota bacterium | reverse complement strand
CAGGCATTCTTTGTAAATGAAGGAGTGCTTCCGTGGATTGCTGCACGAAAATGGCTTATGCCTAAAATTCAGGGTTTCGATGAATATACAGAGAATATTGAGGGGCTTGCTTTCAATGCACGCTTTTTCGACCGCTCTTTCCTGATACAGAGTGATTGGGAAGATTGGCTCCGGCAAATCGACTCTCTTAGAATCTTGCTGACACCCGAACAAATCGATAAAGCGGTATTGAGTTTCCCGGAAGAAGTCCGGCCACTATGTGCCGGCCGAACTGCAGAAATATTAAAAGCCAGGCTTGAAAACCTGGAACCAATGGCAAGGAAATTATATTTATCCCTTGCCAGGGAGGTGGGCATTACAGGCACTAATGAGAAAGACCTGTTCGAAATAGTTGTGCCTGACGATACAACTATCCGTATAACGGGGTATCACCTTAAAAAGAAAAATGAAAAAGGAGTTGAAATTTATCATCGGGTTTTTTATGCTTCTGAAACAGGGGCAATTCGAATCTACGGGTTCGGAGGGAAAGACCGTTTTTTCATAAAAGGGAGTGCTAAGAACAAGATCAGCCTCACCATCATCGGAGGAGGTGACGAAGACAAGGTTATCTATGAAGGCACAAAGATTCCCCGATTTATTACCATATATGATAAAAAGAGCACCGATTTATCTTATTCGGTAAAAAAACGTATCAAAACTACCTACGATAAAGAAGAACTGAAATACGACCGGGAGGACTTTGAGTATGACATCGTTTATCCGGCTTTGTCTATGGGCTATAATCAGGATGATGGTGTTTTTCTTGGCGGAGGGGCTGATATCAGTAAATATTCGCGCTATCATCGTCAGGATTATGAGTTCCTGGCTAATTATGTATTCTCGACAAAAGCCTTTAATTTTCATTTTGCAGGAAGGAATATTTATCCTTTGAAGCATTTTGATTTTGGCTTAGTTGCCGATATAAAATCACCAGGTTATGTAAGCAATTATTTTGGCATGGGGAATGAAACTACATGGCAGGTTGATAAATCTGAAAAGGAATATTATTGGTTAAGGATGAGCGAATACTATGTAAAAACAGATATCGTGAGATTCCTTGACAAAGATAAAATCCACAAAGCAGGGCTTGGATTCTTTTATAAGAATACGGATGTGGAGGCTACCCCTGGCCGTTTTATTTCAGACTTCCCACAAAATGGCCTTTCCCGGGATGCACTGCTACCGCATTCGTATGCAGGAGTTTGTTTCAATTATGAGTTGAACTCCATATCAAAAAGGGGTGTGAAAAAGGAGGAAGGATTTGCCGGCAGCAATATGTTCCATACTCGCGGAATGTATCTGGAAACAGAGATTGCACATTTCATAGGGCTAAATAACAATTCCCCCGATTTTACAAAAATATCAGGGGAGTGGACTTCTTACCTGAGCTTTTCTCAACGCCCCCGGGTTGTTTATGCAGTGAGGCTTGGCGGGGAAAGACTTTTCGGTGCTTATGTGTTTAACGAAGCTGCTACACTTGGCCAAAAAGAAAATCTGCGGGGCTTTCGCCGTACAAGGTTCTATGGCGATGCTTCACTCTACCTGAATACGGAAATACGAATCAGGTTTAAACAATTTAAAACATACGTTTTAAACGGTACTACCGGAATGTTGTTATTCAATGATGTGGGCCGTGTGTGGCTTGAGGGCGAAAGCTCCTCGCGCTGGCACGATGGTTATGGTATTGGTTTTTGGCTGTCGCCTTTTGATATGGCTGTGCTTACTATTTCCTATGCCGGAAGCAGGGACGACAACCTTATTAATGTTTCAATGAATTATCAATTTTAAGCCTATGTTTAGATCATACCTCTTTGCCACTTCAATTTTTATTTTCTTTTCGGCAAATATTTTTGCAGGCTCAAAAATATATTTAATCAGGCATGCTGCTGTTCAAATAGAAAACCCCGGATGGTGCAAAGCCAAAAGGGCACATAGTTATAAAGAGGAATACAACAATGCCCATGTCCGGGTATTTGACCCTGGGGTGGTGCTTAACAGAATTGATCAATCTGAAACAATTGACACGGTTTTTTGTAGCCCGCAATTACGGGCTGTCCAAACTGCTGAATTGCTTTTCAATAAACAGGTGGTTCTCAAAATTGATGAGGGCCTTATGGAGCTTGATTATCCGGTAATCCGGTTTCCGCTGATAAAACTGCCATTAAATACCTGGTTAATTATTTCCCGGGTTTTGTGGATGGCAGGCAATACCCGAAAAGAGAAACCAACCCTCAGGCAGAGGAAGGCAGGCCTTGAAAAAATTTCAAACGAACTGATTGCTTATGCAGGAATACATGGGGAAAGTGTTGTAATTGCCCATGGAATGGTTAACCGGGAGTTAATACGTATACTCAAAAAGAAAGGATGGGAGTTTGAACACAAAGATGGGTTTGGGAACCTATCGGTAAATTGCTTAGTAAAATAAAAATTGATAAATACCTAACATGATTTATTTAATAACTAATAGTGACAAAGGAGGTTGCAGGAGAGGCCTGCTATTTTCTATTATTATTATAAGCCTTGCATTATTTGGTTTTACATCATGCAATTTTCAGAAAAAGGAAAAGAACCCGATTCCTGAAGGCACAGGAAAAGAAAATTATTTCCCGTATAACATAAATGAGCCTGACACCGTTTACCACTTACCCGGTTATCTTGAAGAGATTTCAGGAATATCCTGCTACAGGAAGAATAAAATTGCTTGTGTACAGGATGAAAAAGCGGTAATATACATTTTTGATACAGAAAAGGGAGGAGTTATATCAAAAATTGATTTTGGGAAGGATGGTGATTATGAAGATATCGCTATAGTCGGGAATAATGCTTATATCCTTAGGAGCGATGGCACCCTTTTTAAAGTTGAAAATTTTGAAGGAGTCAAAAAAAGGGTAATAAAAATTAAAACACTTCTGGGTAAAAAAAATAACACGGAAGGATTATTTTTTGATAAAAGCACCAATTCACTTTTAATTGCCTGTAAAGGTTCGCCTTCTATTAATGGAGAAGGGATTTATAGCGGATTTAAGGCAATATACAGATTCGATTTGGGGAGTAATAAGTTAATTGAGCAGCCTGCCTATTTGGCCAGCCTTTCAAAAATAGATAGCGTAAAAGTTACCGGCTCGGTTGAAAAGAAATTCATTGAAGCAGCAAAAAAGTTAAAACTTACCGGAGGTGGTAATCGTTTCCATCCTTCTGGTTTAGCTATTCACCCGAGTGGACAAGGGGAAATATATATAATTTCCAGTATCGGGAAATTATTGGTTATAATGAGTAAAGAGGGGAGGGTAATGGGTATTATCGAGCTGGATAAACGAATATTTAACCAACCCGAGGGAATTTGCTTTTCTGAAAACGGCGATATGTTTATTTCGAATGAAGGGGGGAATGGCGGCGGGAATATTTTAAAATTCATCCCTGCAACAACATTCCTTAAAAAGAATTAAGAATTTGTGCCATTAAGAATTTTGACAATGAAAGTTTCCCGGCAATAAACCAAGCCACCTAAGGTGAAAATACCCCTGCCTGCCGATGACTACAAACCGTCAGGCTGTAGAATAAGAATCTCGGCCGGTTAGAGAATGAATCTTCAATATATTTTAGTATTTTTGATAGATGATAAATGATAAAATAGATATTGAGAAAGTTTATTATCATTGGCTTGAATCGTCAGATAAAGATTTCTATAAAAAATGCACACCAGATTTTACTGCAATTTGGATAGATAATATTAAAACTCTTCGAGAATGGATAAAAATGACGCTATAAGAATTGCAAAAAGATATATAGATACTGTAAGACGCTATTATCAAATTGAACATGTAATTTTATTTGGTTCATTTGCAAAGGGAACTAATCATGCGGATAGTGATATAGATTTAGCAATAATATTCAATTCAATAGATGATGTCATAGAAATGCAGATTGAATTAATGAAATTGCGAACTGATGATGATTTATTAATAGAACCACATCCTTTTGCATTATCAGATTTTACTCCATCTAATCCTGTCATTTCAGAAATATTGAAAAATGGAATAGAGTTAACAAATTACGCAGCCTGACACAATGATAAGCGCAGCAGATAATATTTGTTTACTGACTGTACAGCAGGCGATATGACCTGCCCCGCTTTGCGTGGGACTTTATCCTGGTTTAATTACAGAATCCGGGAACTTCTATAGTTTAGCACAACACTTTTTCCATTAATAACCAGCCTTTTTTATTAGAAAATTAAAAAAAATACAAAAAAATTTTGGAGGTTAGTTAGTATTTACTAACTTTGAACAATCAAATTAATGTAATTATTTAAAAATGTTATAAAGAGATGCAAACAGAAAGGCAAAAAGAGATAGTTGAAGCAGCCTTAGAGCTAATTACCACAAAAGGGATACAGGGGGTGACTATCAAAAACCTGGCAAAAAAAATCGGTATTACCGAACCTGCAATTTACAGGCATTTTAAAAGCAAAACAGAAATACTGCTGAGCATTTTGAATAGTTTCAAAGATATGGCAATTATGCTTTCCGGATTAATGGGGGCCTATGAGGCTACAGCGATAGAAAAGATCAGGTTCATGTTTACGAAGATGCTTGAATTATTTTCAGAAACCCCTTCAATAGTTTCGGTTATATTCTCAGAAGAGATATTTAAAAACGAAGAAGTTTTAAAAATTAAGATAGTTGAGATTTTAAACCTTCATACACAAACGATTGAAAATATTATCTCGAAAGGGCAGCTGGAAAAGAATGTAAGGGGGGATATTGATAAAGAAAGCCTTGCTTTAATAGCAATGGGTTCATTTAGGCTGCTTGTAAAAAGATGGGACTTGAACAACCATAATTTTAATTTAAGTACAGAAGGGAATAAGCTTATAACTGTATTAAGTAAGATTTTAGCAAAATAGAATTTAAACAGTCTCTAAGTATTATGGAAATATCAAAAGTATTGTAATTAAGCCATGCTGCCTTACCCATGTCATTTCGAATATAATGGCACTGGCGGCAGCTTTTTTTAAGAATATATGATTAGTGAGTATTAACTAACAAGTAGAAGAAAAGATGGAAAACCTATTAAAGAAACTATTAAACTATTCATGGATTAGCATGGTTGTTATCCTTGTTGTTTCCGTGTTGTTTTTTTTAGAGATGAAAGAAAATACCCGGATGGAAACCAACCTTGACAAATATATGCCACAAAATCATCCGGCTTTTGTCTATAGTGATAAAGCCGAGGAGTGGTTTGGGATACAAGATGGGATTATTATTGCCATTGAAAATAAAAATGGCATTTTTAATACGGAAACACTTGATACGCTAAAACAACTTACCCGGCGGTTCCAAAAAATGCCCGAAATAGAAAAGGACGATGTCACATCGCTTTATACTGCCGATAATATTATCGGGACAGAAGAGGGCATGGATGTTAAGCGCTTCTTTAAACGTGTGCCCAGGTCGGAAGGTAAGTTAAACGAGCTGAAGCATAATGTCGAAAACAATGAAATGGTTTTTGGGCGGTTGGTATCGGCTGATGAGACAGTTGCCGTAATTATTGCCGAAATTGGAGACGATGTTTTCACTCAGGAGTTTTATGATAAAATACTTGATGTGGCAAAAGCATCGGAAACCGGTGATATCAAAATTTATGTTGCCGGGCGCCCTATCGTAGAAGGCACAATGGCACTGCTTGGCCCTGCCGACATGAAAAAAATGGTACCCATTGTAATACTGGTAATTTTTGCAGTGCTTTTCATCACTTTACGAAGCTTTAAGGGGACACTTATAACCCTTGGTGTTGTGTTTCTATCAACCATTTGGGCTTTTGGGCTAATGGCTACGGTAAATATCCCGATTTACGCTGTTTCAACGATGATACCCGTAATGCTGATCGCCATTGGGGTAGCCGATGGTATCCACCTGTACAGCCATTTGCACCTCTACATTAACAAGCACCCCGATACAACAAAGAAAGAAGCTATTGTTGACATGCTTCAACAGATGTGGAAACCGGTAGTCATGACTTCGGTTACCACGGCTGTTGGGTTTATCTCTTTGCTTACTTCGCAGGTTTACCCTGTCAAATATTTCGGGGTATTTACCGCTTTTGGTGTAATGATGGCTATGGTTTTTTCCCTGGTGTTCCTCCCGGCAGGAATTATGATTTTTGGAATCCCAAAACCACAAAAAATATCAAAGCATAAGGATATAGGTGGGCACTCTCACTCAAAACTTGCAAATAATTTTGCAACAATCGTACTTAAGCATAAATACGTTTCAATAATTGCGACAGCCGTGATTATTGTGCTTTCGGTAATTGGGATGCAAAAGATATGGATCAATTCAAGCTTCCTCGAAAAATTTGAAAAAGACAGCGAGATTGTCCTGACAGATAAATTTATCAATGGCCATTTTGGCGGTACCAGCACACTAAACCTCATACTTGATGCCAATGGGAAAAAAGATGTTTTCAAAGAACCGGATGTATTGAGGCTGGTTGATAAAATGCAAAAAGATGTGGATAATCAGCTCCAGGTTGTGGGCAACACATTCTCGTTAGCCGATTACGTTAACCGTATGAACAAGGTTATGAATGCCGATGATGAAGCCTATAATACTATTCCCGGCAGTAAAGATATGATCGCCCAGTACCTGCTGCTCTATGAAATGTCGGGAGACCCTGAGAATCTGAATAAAGTAGTAGATTATGACTATGAAAAGTTAAATGTTACTTTCCAACTAAAAAGTGATAATTCGAAAGCTATTAAGTCAGCACTCGATATAATTAAAACTTATACTGACGATTTTGAAAAATATGGGATAAGCCTGAATTATGCCGGCAGTGGGTATAAAGGACTGGTATTCACCGACCTTATTCTTGAAGGGCAAATTATGAGCCTTATTTTATCGCTTATTTTAATTGTCGTACTCCTGTCGATGATGTTTAAGAATATTAAAATCGGCTTGATTGGCTCTGTCCCGATTATTATAACTGCTCTCATCAGCTTTGGGATAATGGGGTTCTTAGGTATCCCGCTTAATACCACAACCGCACTGCTTTCAAGCATAGCCATTGGGATCGGGATTGATTATGCGGTACACTTTATTGACCAATATCGTAGCAATGCTGCAAAAAGCAGCAATAAGCTGGTGGCTGCCCAATTAACAATGGCGCACTCAGGCAGGGCGATAAGTTTCAATGCAATTGTTGTTATTGCCGGTTTTATGGTGTTACTATTTTCTGTTTTCCCACCAAACAGGGAACTAGGGGCTTTGGTTTCACTCAATATGTTTACCAGTTTCCTGGGAACTCTTACCATTATGTTGGTACTATTAAATATGTCTAATATATATTTTAAAAAAAAGTAAATAAATAATGGGACAATGATAAAATTATACAATGATATAATGATATAATGAAGATGTTTCTCGTAGATTTTCAGTTTAACTTTAAACAACTTCAATAGCTCAGTTATTCAATGAAAACATTATAACATTACACTATTAAATCATTGTACCATTAAACTATTAAGATCATGAAAGAAAATATTATTCTCTCGAAGACATACGATTTTGCATTGCGCATAATTGAGGTATATAAATTCTTAAGCAGTGAAAAGAAAGAATATACTTTATCGAAACAAATCCTTAGAAGCGGAACATCAATAGGTGCAAATTCGGAAGAAGCTGCCGGCAGTATTTCAAAGAAAGATTTCAGGGCCAAGTTTTTTATTGCCTATAAAGAAGCAAGAGAAACTCATTATTGGATAAGGTTACTTAGAGACAGCAAGTTTATCGATATCGATTTAGCAAATAGTTTGCTTAAAGATATTGATGAAATAATGAAAATACTCGGTGCTATACTAAAAACCGTAAGCCCAAAATAATTGAACCATTAAATAATTGAACCATTAAATAATTGAATAATGAAAACTTTAAGAATCAAAGCAATTGCCTTTGCAATCATATTTGCAGGAGGATTCTCGGCACAGCTCCTTGCTCAGGAGACAGCAAGGGATATTATTGAAAAGGTTTATAACCGTTCTGAAGGCGATGATATGGCCTCGAACCTAACCATGACACTCATAAATAAAAGCGGAAGTGAAAGAGTGAGGAAAATTAAGCAGTTTACTAAAGATTTCGGGGATATGGAAAAAAGTATCATGTTCTTCGTTGCTCCGGCCGATGTTAAAAACACGTCTTTTATGAACTGGACTTATGATGATGCTTCGAAAAGCGATGACCAGTGGATTTACCTGCCTGCCATAAAAAAAACAAAAAGGATTTCGAGCGATAGTAAAAGCGACTATTTCATGGGGTCTGATTTTACGTATGACGACCTTGGCGACCGAAAAGTTGATGACGATACGCACACCATCCTGCGCGAAGAAACCATTGACGGCGTTGATTATTGGGTAATTCAAAGCACCCCGAAAGATGAAGACTATATGTATTCAAAAACAATAACATGGATTAGGAAAGATAATTTCATCGGGTTTAAAAAAGAGTTTTATGATGAAGATGGGGAATTACTAAAAATATTGAGAATCTTAAAATTTGAAAAAATATCAGGATTTGATGTTATCACAAATTCAGAAATGGAAAATACCCAGAAAAACCATAAAACAAAAATGGTACTTAGCAATGTTCAGATAAACACCGGCATCCCTGCCTCAAAATTCTCGGAAAGGATGATGATGAGAGGATTGTAAACCAGTATATATTATTTATTATGAGTAAATATTTTGTCATATTTATTGCCGCAATAATATTTTTGATTCCCTGGACAGGGCAGGCCGGCAATGATAATATACCGGAACTAAGGTTAACCACAATAACCCAGGCAAATCAGGGGAATAGCTATATAACATTCCCTGCCGATATTGGGAATATTGAGCCACTCTGGTTTGAAGGGAACCTGATACCTAATTTCCACATTCGGGAGAGTAAAGATTCCCGGTTGATGGGGGTTATTACTCCTCAGATTATTATCAGGATGTACCAGGAAAGGTCGTTCCCGGTAAGGACCCCAAGTTATATGCCCCAAATTTCTGTATATTATATGTTAAGTTCAAAAACAGGAGTTAATAGCTTAACTGTATTCGGGAAATTAGCCCATCATTCAAATGGGCAGGATGGGGGTTTTTATCTCGAAAATGGGGACATTAATCTTAAAACAGGTGATTTTGCTACAAATTATTATGAGCTGGGGTTAATAAAAACAAATTATAGCCCGGGGTTTAATGCGGTACAATTTTTTGCTACATCATTAGAAATACACCCCCCTGGCTTAACTAATAAAGAGCTACGTGGTATATACGGTTTGTACAGGTGGAATACGAAATTCTCAATTTTTAAAATACCGGTAGATTCTAATAAGAATAGGAAAAAGGCAAGTTTCTCAATAAAAGGGCAAACAACCTGGATGCTTGGAGATATGAATAACTGGGATACTTTTTCATTAAACAGGCTCAACCTAAGCCTGACATTTTATTACCATCCAAAGTTCTTGGAAGATATCGGTTTGTTTGTTCATGCGTACCATGGCATGGACTATTACAATATATATTTCGACCATCAGATAGATATGGTCCGTTTTGGAATAATGACGGAAAAATTACGATTTTAAATCTTTATAGAATAGATAATATGAGAACAAAAGGGCTGACACTGATATTGTTGTTATTGGCTTTTCAATTTACAATTGCACAAAACCCTGATATTTCAGGGTTTGCAAGGAACTATACGGGTGTTTTATTCGATAATGGGGATTTTGCCATCCTGCAGAACACCTTTAATTTGAATATCTCAAAAATGGGGGACAGGATTGCATTTAAAGCAAACCCTTTGCTGTACCATTACAATGGCGATAGTTTAGACTTACGGTTAAGGGAGCTTTATGTTGACCTGTACTTTAATAATTTCGATATCCGTATTGGGAAACAACAGGTCGTCTGGGGTAAAGCAGACGGGGTTTTTATTACCGACATTGTTTCGCCACTGAACCTCACGGAATTCCTTTTGCCCGATTTTGATGAGATACGTATTGGTGTTAATGCCGTAAAATTCGACTATTATTTTGGGAATAGTACTTTCGAGGTGATCGGCATCCCTGTATTTACCCCTACCGAGAGGCCCGCTGCAGGCTCTATCTGGTACAAACAACCTGAATTTATGGCACCCGCTACTTTCGACTGGTCGAAAGCAGATGTGAAACCAAGCCTTGGAAACAGCGAATTGTTTGTGAAATATTCGGCACTCACATCAAAAATTGATTTTGAGTTGATGGGTGGGTATACATGGGACGATAACCCGGCTTTCCATGTAACAAAGCAATTTGATATGTCAACAGGGAAACCTGTATTAACAGGGTTGAATATCACACCCGAGCACCACAGGCTGACTGTGGCAGGAGGTGCATTCAGTACCGAAATAAAAGGGGTTGTGCTGCGTGGTGAAGCTGCCTGGTACAATGGGAAATATTTCCAGTCTGAAAGCCCGCTGGCAAAAGATGCACTCGTGAAAAAGAACTACCTGCACTATGTTGCCGGATTAGATTTTAATATCGGGAGTGTAAAACTCAGTACACAATTTATCCAGCAGGCAATCTTAAACCATGAAGAAAATATGGTAGATGAAAAAACAGAAAATACGATGACCTTCCTGGCACGTTATGATATGCTTCGCGAAACCCTGCACCTCGAACTGTTCTCATACATCGGGTTAACAAATGAGGATGCCCTGATACGTCCAAAAATAACCTATGATTTCGAAGATAGTTTTTCAATACTTTTAGGCTCAAATATTTTTGTGGGTGACGGGAAAGGGCAGTTTGGCCAATATAAAGGCAATTCAATGGCGTATATAAAATTAAAATATAGCTTTTAAAGTGGCAACCGAAAAGAAAATATTGACCTGGCTTATATCAAAGGATTGTTCCCGAAGCTTTCAAATAAAACCCCCTCCCTCAACGCATAATCCGTTTGGAAAATTTCGGTAATCCCTGTTTTCTCAAGAAGGGAATTGATAAGGATCACAGCCGGGACAATCAGCTCGACCCTGACCGGGTCCATCCCTTTCATCCCCCCTCTTTCTGTTTTGGTTGAAAATAAAAGTTGCCTGTATACTTCCCGGAAATCCTCCAACTCTATTTTTTGATTTACCCTTACTTTCTTGCCCGGGTCAACCTGGTCGATAATATCGGCAATGGTGTCGAACGCACCCGAGCAACCAATCAGAGTGTCTCCGGGATATTGGCTACACATTTCCCAGGCAGCTTCATGTACGTCTTCAAAATAGGAAACGAGGTTATTTACTTCTTTTTCCTTAATTGGGTCTGAAATATGGAATCGGTTAATTACCCGCGACATTCCTGCCGGGAAACTCCCTTTCCATTTAATCCCTTCATTACCTGAAATAATAAGCTCATTGCTTCCTCCTCCAATATCAAGGGACAGGGAGTTTTCAGGCAAATTGCCAAATGCCAGGATAACGCCTTTATATATTAACTCAGCCTCTCGATTGTCGGAGATTACTTCAACTGCTAAGCCTGTTTCTTTAAGGATCCTTTTGATGAATTCATCCTGGTTTTTTGCTGTCCGCACTGCCGAAGTGGCAATGGCCTTTACTTCTCCAACCTGATACTTACCTATTGTTTCCTGATGGTGTTTCAGAGCAATAACCGTCCGTTCAATTGCTTTACCGCTTATTTTGTTTTGGTTTATAGAACCGTCTCCCAGCCTTACAGCTTCCTTCCCCTGGTAGAGTATCTGATACTTTCCGTTTCCTGTTTCTGCAATTAAAAGGTTACAGGTGTTAGTCCCTAAATCTATGATGGCTGTAGTCATAGATTAAAATTAAAATGATTTGGGATCTTATCCAATAATTTTAGTTTTGTCTTTTGGATTAACCGGTGTCTACCGGTTTGGTTCCCAGAAGCATCTTTTGGGAGAAACAATTTTGCCTTCTGCTTTAAGTTGCTTCATTGCTTTATCTACTTCTTTTTTATCCATTCCTGACGCATCTGCGATTTCTCCGGCTTTCATCGGTTTCCCGGATGCTGCTAGTGTTTGCAATACTTTTTCTGTACTCATAATTTTTGTATTTTATCCGAAGTACCTTTCGGAGATTACCTTCCAATCTATTATTTCCCAAAAATCCTCAATGTATTTTGGCCGTGCGTTTTGTTTGTCCAGGTAATAGGCATGTTCCCATACATCGCAGGTTAATAGAGGTGTTTTCCCTATTTTTAATGGATTCCCGGCATTGCTTGACTGAACAATTTCAAGATTCCCTTCTTCATTGACCACCAGCCAGGCCCAGCCCGAGCCAAACAGTGTTGCAGCCGATTTCGAAAACTGTTCTTTAAAGGCTTCAACCGAGCCAAAATCTTTTTCAATAGCTGCTTTCAACCTGTCCTTAGGTTCTTTGCATCCGCCTTTTGCAAACTGTTCAAAATAAAAAGTGTGGTTGTACACCTGTGCCCCGTTATTAAAAATACCGCCATCGGCTTCTTTTATGATAGTTTCGAGGCTGGCATTTTCGAATTGAGTGCCTGCAATGAGGTTGTTTAAATTATTTACATACGCCTGATGATGTTTCCCATGGTGGAATTCCAGGGTTTTTTCGCTAATAAATGGTTCAAGTGCATTTTTAGCATACGGTAACGAAGGTAATTCAAATGGCATAATTTAAATGTTTACAAGTTAAAATATCTTTTTTTTGTGAAGAAGCCCTACCGGCTTTCATATAGCATAAAGTTATAGTTAATTATCCTAAAAACCTCCTTTAAAACAATTTCATAGGCAAAAGGTTGTCCGTTAACTAAAGTTTATTGTACTTTTTTCAGAAAATAGTCCCAAACGGCATCTTTTGGGGGGTTGGCTACAATTGTGACAGGGGTTTGTTTCACAGGGTGGATAAAAGATATCTTCCTTGCATGCAAATGGATACCGGCATCTTTGTTTGAACGGGGAGACCCATATTTCAGGTCGCCTTTAATGTACAGCTTCAGTTGCCTTAATTGTATCCTTATCTGGTGGTGCCTGCCTGTTAGTAAATCAATCTCCAGTAAATGGTAGTTGTCGGAGCTGGCCAGGTAACGGTAGTTTAATTTGGCATATTTCCCGCCTTCAACAGGTTCTGTGTAGGCAAAACTCCTGTTCTTTTCATGGTTTTTCACGAGGTAGTGCTCCAGCGTACCTTCCTTTTTTGGCGGCATCTTATCTACCACTGCCCAGTATATTTTCTTTACTTCCCCCTTGGTTTGAAAAAGTTTATTTAACCGGGGCAATACTTTGCTTGTTTTGGCAAAAATTACAACTCCACTGGTAGGGCGGTCGAGTCGGTGGGGCAGCCCGATGAATACATTGCCCGGTTTGTTGTATTTCTTTTTCAGGTAGCCTTTTACCTGTTCCGTCAGTGGCGGGTCGCCGGTTTTGTCTCCTTGTGTAAGTTCGCCACAAGCTTTATTAATGGCAATGATATGGTTGTCTTCAAAAAGAATCTCCATTGTAGTTATTAGCTGTGAGTTAGCAGGTTACACCTTGTTAATATTGTTCTTTATCATTCGGGAAGTCAAGTGATTTTACATCATCAATGTAAGCACCTACAGCCCCCTTGATCTCGGCTGCCAGGTCGTGGTACCTACGCAGGAAACGGGGTGAGAATTGCTGGGTGATACCGAGCATATCATGAATAACCAAAACCTGCCCATCTACTCCATTGCCGGCTCCAATACCAATTAAAGGGATGTTGAGTTCTTGTGCAACCTGTTTGCCCAGTGCCGCAGGGATCTTTTCAAGGACTATTGCAAAACACCCCGCATCTTCTAATAAATGAGCGTCTTCTAATAATTTTTTTGCTTCGTCCTCGGCTTTTGCCCGCACAGAGTATGTGCCGAACTTATGAATAGATTGCGGCATTAGCCCCAGGTGCCCCATTACGGGGATCCCGGCTGAAAGAATGCGGTTAACCGATTCAATGACTTCAGCCCCCCCCTCCAGCTTTACAGAGTCGGCAGCAGTTTCTTTCATTATCCTGATAGACGATGCAAGTGCTTCCATTGAATTGCCCTGGTATGTGCCAAAAGGCAGGTCGACCACTACCAATGCGCGCGTGGTTGCTTTCACAACCGATGCCCCGTGGTAAATCATTTGGTTTAAAGTGATGGGCAAGGTGGTTTCGTTGCCCGACATAACATTTGATGCCGAGTCGCCAACCAGGATAATATCTATACCTGCTTCGTCAACTAATTTTGCCATGCTGTAATCATACGATGTCAGCATGGCTATTTTTTCTCCCCGCAATTTCATCTCCATAAGGCGGTGGGTGGTCACTTTCTTAATTTCTTTATTAACCGGCATGTTTTTAATTATTCAGTTGTTAAATTACAAAAGTATAAAATTGTGTGGTTAATTTAAGAATGTTTGAAACCAACCAGGGTAAACATATCTAAAATAAAAGGATAATTTTCAGGCAGCTTCCTAAACTTTTAAGAATATTTTCTTTTTATACATATAATATAATAACAACCACGTTAATGCTATTGCTCCGATAATAATTATCAGTTTACCGTAATTGCTTTCTGGGTTAGACAACCAGCCAAAAAAGAATTCGGAAATATCCTGCATGTTTATAATTCGCCTGAACATGTAAACGAATATGGAATTCATGCCAATTACCCTGAAGTAGAACGACCAGCTTTTAAATCCCCAGTGGTCAATAATCAGGTAAAACAAAGCAATCAGCAGGAAACTGATCCCTCCTGCAAGCAGGTTGAAGGAAGTTGTCCAGCAAGCTTTAATAATTGGGTAGAATGGCGAAATAATGAGTGCTGAAATAATCAGCCCTGCACCGGTAGCTGACAGGTAACTGATTTTTTGCCAGTCTGTTTTATCTTTTCTCCGCAATATATTCCCCGCAACGGTACCCATTAAGGTAATTCCGGTAGCCGAGATTATGCACAACAACCCTTCAGGGTCAAAAGTGCCGCCATATAGCCTCCCAGGGAGGAAAAGCCGGTCGATAAAGCTATTAATAGAGCCTTCGGGGGTCAATACGCCAGCCCCGAAGCCCGGAACCGGGATGAGTAACTGTATCATGGCATAACCTGCCAGGATCCCCCCCAGCCAGATTAGCCGGGCTTTGAAAGTTTTAAAATAAATTACAATAAGGGATGCGAAAAAGTAGGCAATACCAATTTGGCCAAGTACACTTGCAAAGCGGCTTCCTGCAAATCCGGTTTTGAAAACGCCATTATAAACCAAGCCCAGCAATACCAAAGCAACCATGCGGTAAAATACTTTTTTTAATAGTTTCTTTTTCGGGACGTTCCTGTCCAGCCTGGCTTTTACCGAAAGAGGGATTGCAACTCCTGCAATGAACATAAACAGTGGGAATATAAGGTCGTAAAAATGGAACCCGTCCCATTTAACATGCTCCATTTGTACTCCCAGCCATTCAAAACCTGTTAAGTCCGAAACCGTAATTGCAAGCATGCCGCCTCCTGTGATCCAAAACATATCGAAACCACGGAGTGCATCCAGTGAATAGAGTCTTTTTGGGGGTTTAGTGCTAATTTCTTTTGTTCCCATAAGATTTTATAATATCGGTTAGGGTGGTAAAGGTAAGGATTATTTCGAATTATAATCTCTGACTTTTTGTCATTGGCATTGGCAGCTTTCTTGATAATGTTGATTCCTAATTGTGCCAATTTTGCTATTGAAAAGAAATTTCCCCCAATGGCATAATCATTGATTAACTACCATGAAAATTCAGTAAAGTATAATCAATTATTTAAAATATTCGATAAAATGGGAAAAATTATAGGGATAGACTTAGGAACCACAAATTCATGTGTAGCCGTAATGGAAGGAAATGAGCCTGTTGTAATTCCTAACAGCGAAGGTAAACGGACAACTCCTTCAATAGTTGCTTTTGTTGAAAACGGGGAACGTAAAATAGGCGACCCTGCAAAACGCCAGGCAATAACAAACCCAACCAAAACTATCTATTCGATTAAACGGTTTATGGGTGAAACTTTTGACCGGTGTGCCAAAGAAGTTGGCAGGGTAACATATAATGTGGTGAAAGGCGATAATAACACTCCACGTGTAAAAATTGATAACCGGAATTATACTCCACAGGAGATTTCGGCAATGATTCTGCAAAAAATGAAAAAAACTGCCGAAGATTATCTGGGGCAGGAAGTTACAGAAGCTGTAATTACCGTACCGGCTTATTTTAGCGATGCGCAAAGGCAGGCTACAAAAGAAGCAGGGGAGGTTGCAGGCCTTACTGTTAAAAGAATTATAAATGAGCCGACCGCTGCATCATTGGCTTATGGGTTGGATAAAATGGACAAGGATATGAAAATTGCCGTTTTTGACCTTGGGGGCGGAACATTTGATATTTCAATCCTTGAACTGGGCGATGGGGTCTTCGAAGTTAAAGCAACCGATGGCGACACACACCTTGGAGGAGATGATTTTGACCAGGTAATTATTGACTGGCTGGCAGATGAATTTAAAAAAGACGAAGGTGTTGATTTACGGAAAGACCCAATGGCATTGCAGCGCCTTAAAGAAGCAGCAGAGAAAGCAAAAATTGAATTATCAAGTTCTGTACAAACAGAAATCAATTTACCATATATAATGCCTGTTGATGGTGTGCCAAAACACATGGTGAAAACATTAACCCGTTCAAAATTTGAACAACTGGCTGATCGTTTAATCAATGCGACCATAGCTCCATGCCAAAAAGCATTGAAAAATGCAGGTTTGTCTCCGTCTGATGTGGATGAGGTAATTTTGGTAGGTGGTTCTACACGTATCCCTGCTATTCAGGAAAAAGTCCAGCAATTCTTTGGGAGGACGCCTTCAAAAGGGGTAAATCCTGACGAAGTAGTTGCTATTGGCGCAGCTATCCAGGGCGGAGTACTTACTGGTGAAGTGAAAGACGTACTCCTTCTTGATGTAACCCCGCTCTCATTAGGTATTGAGACAATGGGTGGCGTAATGACGAAATTGATTGAGTCTAATACGACAATCCCAACTAAAAAGGCAGAAATATTTACCACTGCCTCCGACAACCAGCCTTCGGTTGAGATTCATGTGTTACAGGGTGAACGCCCGATGGCATCAGGTAATAAAACCATTGGCCGTTTTCATTTAGATGGTATTCCGCCGTCTCCAAGAGGCGTGCCTCAAATTGAAGTGACTTTTGATATTGATGCCAACGGGATACTGCATGTTTCGGCAAAAGATAAAGCGACCGGCAAATCGCAACAAATCCGTATTGAGGCTTCGTCAGGACTAACTGATGAAGAAATCAAAAGGATGAAAGAAGAAGCAGCTGTAAACGAAGCAGCAGATAAAGCAGCCAAAGAGAAAGTTGATAAAATCAACCAGGCTGACAGCTTAATATTCCAGACTGAAAAACAATTGAAGGAATATGGCGATAAAATTCCTGAAGATAAGAAAAAGCCAATTGAGGATGCTTTGTCAAAATTGAAGGAAGCACACAAAAGCCAGGATGTGGCAGCTATTGACACTGCAATGGCAGAATTGAATACAGTTTTCCAGGCAGCTTCGCAGGAAATGTATAATGCAGCTAATGCACAGGGTGCCGAAGCACAAGGCCCTCAGGCCGGGCCAACTGCCGAAGCCGATAGCAGTCAAACAAATGGACAGCCTAAACAGGATGACGAGGTTACTGATGTGGATTTTGAAGAAGTAAAATAAAGATAAATAAATACGCGGTAAAATAGCTTCCCCGGTTTTCCGAGGAAGCTATTTTTTTGCCTGACGATTCCTTTATAGGCTTTGGCTGTTTGTTGAAAAGAGGGAGGCAATATGCTACCCTTTTTTTTTATTATGGGATTCCGGCTTATAACTTAAATAAGTGTTTATTTTTGTGCTAAATCATATTCTATGTTAATTGATTCGCATTCGCATATATACCTGGAGGATTTTAACAATGACCTTGGTGAGGTTATTCAACGCAGTAAAGATGCAGGGGTAGAGAAAATTATTTTACCTAATATAGATACCGGCACAATTGAAAGGCTGTTGGCTGTGAGTAAAAAGTACCATGGGATATGTTACCCACTTATAGGCTTACACCCAACATCGGTAGATGCCGGTTATAAAAATAAACTTAGAGAAATGGAAGCCTGGCTCGAAAAGGAAAAGTTTTACGGCATTGGCGAAGTTGGGATTGACCTTTATTGGGATAAAACCTGGCAAAAGGAACAGGAGGATGCTTTCATATACCAGCTCAGGGTAGCAAAAAATAAGAACCTGCCGGTAGTTATCCATGTGAGAAACTCTTTTGCCGAAGTTTATAATATCTTAGAAAAAGAACAGGATGGTAGATTGGAAGGTATTTTCCATTGTTTTACCGGAAATGTTTCAGAAGCAAAAAAAATAACAGGGCTGGGCTTTAAGTTAGGGGTAGGGGGTGTTGTCACTTTTAAAAACAGTAACCTCAGAGAGGTATTGCAACAAATTGATGTTTGTCATTTGGTTTTAGAAACTGATTCGCCATATTTGGCCCCTGTCCCATTCCGTGGGAAACGGAATGAAAGTGCATACCTAAAGCTTGTAGCAGATAAGGTTGCCGAAGTATACAGTTTGCCACCTGATGAAGTTGCCAGAGTTACTTCAGGAAATGTAAAGTCCTTATTTGGCTTATGACCTGGCACCAGGCGTGTTGAGCAATTGAATTACGGTTAATAAAAAAATGGAAGAGAAACAAGATAAAATATCATTATTAATTATTTACACAGGAGGGACAATCGGGATGGTACGCCACCCGAAAACAGGAAGCCTTTCGCCTGTCAGGTTCGACCGGATACTGGAAGAGGTGCCCGAATTAAATAAATTTGGGTATACATTAAAAACAATAACATTTAATCCTCCAATCGACTCATCAGATATTACTATTACTATATGGGCGAAAATTGCCAATACGATCAAACAGAACTATCGGAAATTTGATGGATTCGTTATTTTGCATGGTACCGATACCATGGCCTATACAGCTTCTGCTTTAAGTTATATGTTTGAGAACCTTGATAAGCCAATTATTTTAACAGGGTCTCAATTGCCAATTGGCACCCTGAGGACAGATGGGAAGGAGAACTTAATAACAGCAGTAGAAATAGCAGCTGCCAAAAAAAACGGGTCTGCACTAATACCCGAGGTGTGTATTTATTTTGATTATAAACTATACAGGGGGAACCGTACTACAAAACGCGACTCGGAAAATTTTAGCGCATTTGTATCAGAGAACTACCCCCCGCTTGCAATAGCCGGCGTTGATATTAAGTATTACACAGATTTTATTCAATACCCTGTAAACAAGGGGATATTAAAAATAAGTACAAATTTCAACGGGAATGTTGTAATCCTTAAAATATTCCCTGGTATAAGTAAAGGTGTTTTCGATTATATTCTGAATATGCCGGGGCTGAAAGGTGTTGTTCTAGAGTCGTTTGGGTCTGGTAATGTACCAACTGCACATTGGCTCGTTAATAGTATTAAACGTGCAATAAAGAAGGGTATTATTATTTTAAATGTTACCCAATGCCAGGGAGGGCGGGTAATAATGGGGCAGTATGAAACCAGTGTTGAGCTGCTCAATGCCGGGGTTGTTTCCGGAAAAGATATGACATTGGAAGCTGCCATAACAAAGCTTATGTATTTATTAGGGCAGGGCCTTGAATATGCTGAGATTAAAATGCATTTGATTAAGAGTTTGAGTGGGGAAATTAGTGAATAGCATTATTTTTTTTTCGCAATTTTTTTGTAATTTGCAGCCCGTTATTTTTAGGGATGCCAGATTATTGCCTGGAGAGGTGCAGGAGTGGCTTAACTGGCACGCCTGGAAAGCGTGTGTTCCGCGAAACGGAACCGGGGGTTCGAATCCCCCTCTCTCCGCAATAGGGCGGAGAATATTAGGTGAATAATTTTGTATTCAGTTTAAATTTTGGTTGATTTGCTGATTCAATACCAGGCAGGCATGAATTTTGTGGCGTGAAAAAACTTATTTGTCAACCTTTTTTTTATGAATACTCAATTAATGGAATGGAGATAAATAAAAAAAATCTAAAATCAATAATTAACAAAATCAAGGAGATTATTAATTAAAATTCAAATCAATTATGAAAAGACTATTCGCGTTAATAGCAATTTCCGGAATGCTTTTATTTGTAGGATCAAACACTGTAGTTGCCCAGGATCAGGCCGAGGGAGCAGCTGAACAAGCAGTAGACTCTACTGCTACTGAACAAGTTGACCTGGCAGCCGATACTGAAGAAGCTGCTGCAGCTCAGGCTGAAGAAGGCAAATCATTCCATAATGAATTAAAAAAGCAGTTCATTGATGGTGGCCCGGCATTTATGTCGTTTGTTTTAATTGCCCTTATTCTTGGGTTGGCTTTTGCAATAGAAAGAGTCCTTTACCTTAATATGGCAACAACCAATACTAAAAAATTGTTGGCTAATGTTGAAGAAGCACTTGAAAATGGTGGTGTTGAGGCTGCAAAAGATGTTTGCCGTAATACTCGTGGGCCTGTAGCAAGTATTTTTTATCAGGGGCTGGACAGGATGGAACATGGAATCGATGTAGTTGAGAAATCAATTATTTCATACGGCGGCGTACAAGCAGGCCTTCTCGAAAGGAACCTTAGCTGGCTGGCACTGTTTATTGCCCTGGCTCCTATGCTTGGGTTTATGGGTACGGTTATTGGTATGATCGCTGCATTTAATGCCATTGAGATCGCCGGTGATATTTCTCCAACATTGGTTGCAGGGGGTATTAAAGTAGCTTTGATTACAACTGTATCTGGCCTTGTTGTTGCTATCATCCTTCAGATTTTCTATAACTATTGTGTCTCAAAGATTGATAGTATTGTGAATAACATGGAAGATGCTTCAATCTCTTTATTAGATCTTTTAGTAAAACATAACCTTAAAAAATAACCGTACAATTATGACTAAAGTAGGAAAACTATTAACAATAGTATTATGGGTTCTACTGGTAGTTTCAGCTGTACTCGTTATTTCATTAATGGCAAACATTAGTGATGTTAAAGCTGATCCTTCTATGGCTGATCCTTCTATGGTAAGTTGGATTAATGCTAACCTGATATGGGTCTACATCTTATTGGCTATTGGTGCCGGAAGTGCAGTAGTTGCAGGAATCCTGCATACCATTTCTGATGCAGCAGCAGCCAAACAAGGGCTTATCTCGCTTGGTTTTTTGGTGGTTGTTGGACTGATTGCTTATTTCTTGGCATCCGATGCGATTCCAACATTCCATGGTGTAGATAAATATATTGCTGACGGGACATTAACGCCAAGAATATCTAAAATGATAGGTACAGGGCTTTATGCTACCTATATTTTATTATTTATAGCTATAGCTCTTATTGCATCGTCTTCAGTAACCAAATTATTTAAATAATCCAGTTCGTGGGTATATAACAAGAGAAAATTATTATGGCTAAAAAAATACCAGAACTACCGGCATCAACATTGGCAGATATTGCTTTTATGTTGCTTATATTCTTCCTTGTTACAACCACCATGGACGTTGACAGCGGTTTGAGAAGGCGCTTATCACCTATGCCACCTGAAGATATGGAGGATACTCCTCCTATTAAAGAACGGAATGTGTTTATTGTATTAGTTGACAAAAGCAACAGGTTGATGGTAGAGGGAGAGTTGATGCAAATTTCAAACCTGCGTGAAAAAGCCAAAGAATTTTTGGCTAATCCGGATAACTCAGATAAATTACCGGAAAAGAAATTGGTTGAAATACCTTTTCTTGGTGAATATGAAGTTTCGAAAGGAGTGATTTCACTGCAGAATGATGTAGGGACACAGTATGGTACCTATATCGCTGTCATGAATGAATTGGTTGGTGCATATAATGAGCTCAGGGATGAACTCTCGAGAAGGGAATTTGGGAAGCCTTATAACAATCTGGACAAAGATAGGAGAAAGGCTGTTCAGAAAGCGATCCCAATGTTATTATCTGAAGCTGAACCTAAAAAAGTTGGAGGAAAGTAGTTATGAGTAAATTTAGAAATAGTGGCAAGAAAGAACTACCTCCAATATCAACGGCTTCATTACCCGATATTGTATTTATGCTTCTTTTCTTCTTCATGGTGACTACCACCATGCGCGAGGTTACGCTTATGGTTAAATTGACTGTCCCAAAAGCGACTGAAATTAGCAAATTGGAGAAAAAGTCATTGGTAAGTTACATTTATGTCGGGCCACCTCATAAGCAATATCAGAAAATTTATGGGAGTGAACCACGGGTGCAGCTTAACGACCAGTTTGCAAATGTGGGGGATATCCCTGATTACATTACAGCTGAAAGGGAAGCACGCGATGAGGCTGAAGTCCCTATGATGATTACTTCGCTTAAAATCGATGAATTTACCAAGATGGGTATTGTAAACGATATTAAGTGGGAATTACGTAAAGCGTCTGCTTTGAATATCACATATTCTTCAAGGCAAAGAGCTGATTAGAAGTCAAATAAAGACTATATATAAAAAAGGGGGGCATAAAATGCCCCCCTTTTTTATATGCCTGATTGTATTAATCTTCTTTTTGTATAATTCTCAACCCTAGCTCGTCAAGTTGTTCTTTTGTCACCTCTGATGGCGAGTCGATCATTACATCCCGGCCTGCATTATTTTTAGGGAATGCAATTACATCCCGGATGCTATCGAGTCCGGCAAATAAAGAAACCAACCGGTCGAAACCAAATGCAATGCCTGCATGTGGAGGTGCCCCGTATTTAAACGCATTCATTAAGAATCCAAACTGAGCCTGAGCCTGTTCAGTGGTAAACCCAAGTTTGCCGAACATTTTAGCCTGGAGCGCAGAATCAAAAATCCTTACTGAACCGCCGCCAATCTCTACACCATTGATAACAAGGTCGTAAGCATTTGCCCTCACCTTTTCAGGGGCTGAGTCAAGCAATGGGATATCCTCCGGTTTTGGCGAAGTAAATGGATGGTGCATGGCATGATAGCGGCCACTTTCTTTATCCCACTCAAGTAGCGGGAAATCAATTACCCATAAAGGCTTGAACTCATTATTGTTGCGTAAGTTGAGTTGCCCCCCCATTTTAAGCCTCAATTCCCCAAGGGCTTTAAGCGTGTGTGAATCGTTACCCGACATTACCAATAAGAGGTCGCCTGGCCTGGCATTAAATTTTTCCGCCCATTTTTTCAAATCGTCCTGAGAGTAAAATTTATCAACAGACGACTTAAACGAACCATCCGTATTATATTTTACATAAATCAACCCCTTTGCTCCAATTTGCGGGCGTTTTACCCAATTGGCAAGCTGGTCAAGCTGCTTGCGCGAATACCCTGCACAGCCTTGGGCACAAATACCCCCAATATAATCTGCAGAATCGAAAACAACGAAACCATTGCCTTTTGCAATGCCTGTTAACTCATGTATCAGCATGTCAAACCGGGTGTCGGGCTTATCAGACCCATATTTCTCAATAGCTTCACTGTATGGTATCCGTGGGAATTCTGTTACCTCAATACCTTTAATTTCTTTAAAAAGGTGTTTTGTCAGGCCTTCGAATGTATCTAATATGTCTTCTTGTTCGACAAACGACATTTCACAATCAATTTGGGTAAACTCAGGTTGGCGGTCGGCCCTGAGGTCTTCATCCCTGAAACATTTTACTATTTGGTAGTAACGGTCGAACCCGGCAATCATTAATAATTGCTTAAATACCTGTGGCGATTGAGGCAAAGCATAAAATTTACCTGGGTTAATCCTTGAAGGCACAATAAAATCACGGGCTCCTTCCGGTGTTGAATTAATCAGTACAGGGGTTTCCGTTTCAATAAATTCCTGGCTGTTTAAATACGACCTTGTGGTATGAGCCATTTTTGCCCTAAGGATAAGGTTCTCCTGGACAACCTTCCTCCGGAGGTCAAGGTAACGGTATTTCATCCGTAATTCATCGCCCCCATCCGTGTCATCCTTTATTGTAAAAGGAGGGAGTGATGCCTTGCTAAGTATTGTTAAGCCTTTAATCTCAATCTCTATTTCACCAGTCGGTATATTTTTATTTTTACTGGAACGCTCCTTTACTACCCCATTCACCTGTATTACAAACTCTCTCCCTATTTTTGAAAGGGTTGTTACTACTTTTTCACTGGTGCCTTCATTTGCAACTATCTGGGTAATCCCGTACCTGTCCCTGAGGTCGATAAACGACATGCCGCCTAGGTCACGGATTCGCTGTACCCAGCCTGAAAGAGTTACTTCCTGGCCAACATCCTCTATTCTGAGTTCGCCGCAAGTATGTGTTCTGTACATAATTAATTTTTATTATTAGCTTGCTAAAATAAGAAGTTTTTAGCAATTTCATCTTCTTCTTTTTAGGATTAATGAATTTATGGAGATATTAGAATGATTGAGCCGTTCAACGATGAGTATTATATGAAAAAAGCCCTGCAGGAAGCAAGAATTGCATTTGATAAGGGCGAGGTGCCTATTGGGGCAGTAGTAGTTGCGGATAAGCAGGTAATTGCCAGGGCGCATAACTTAACTGAAAGGTTGAACGATGTGACTGCCCATGCCGAAATGCAGGCTATTACGGCAGCGGCTAATTTCCTGGGAGGCAAGTACCTTACTGATTGTGTTTTGTATGTTACTGTTGAACCATGTGTAATGTGTGCGGGAGCCCTGGGCTGGTCGCAGGTTTCTAAAGTTGTTTACGGGGCTTTAGATGAAAAAAGGGGGTTCAGGGATTCTTCGCCGGATGCACTTCATCCAAAAACAGAGCTGGTAGGCGGAATTCTCGAAAAAGAGTGTGCTGAGTTAATGAAAACATTCTTTTTAAAAAAGCGCTGATTTTTTTATGAAGGTAAATACAAAAAAGCCGGCATTGCCGGCTTTCTCTGAGTAGGGTGTTTGTAAACATATATTGTACAATCACTTGGTCAAATAATAATTCTTATTTTGTTTCTTTTTCTTGTTTGGATAGTTTCCATCCGACCAGGATTAGCAGGATTCCCGGAAGCCCAAATGTTAACATTCCTGACGAAGCTGCAAATGGTTCTCCCTTATACATTGCCCCAATTACCCATGCAACTGCAAATAGAAAAATAAAAACTCCCAAAAGGCTTGTGAATAATGAATACCATGGAATTCCGTATTTAATCCAATAGTAGCTGATCAGTAATGCGATCGCTGAAGTAATTCCCAATATTAACCATAATAAAGCCATGACCGTATCTTTTTAAGTTCATACTAAAATTTCAATCCAAGATTATATGTCAAAGATATGGTTAGGATGAATGGTGGCATATAGGGAAAAAACTGATTTTTGGAGGGGAAAAACCTTAACTAAAAAAGAGGCGGTAGCAAGAATCGGATATTATTCAGGTTTCGTTTACTGTAAATCCAACCTGTTGCAAATCATCCCAGTATTTAGGATAGGACTTTGTCACCACTAAAGGATCTGCAATTTGCAATGAATGCCCTGCCAGGGCCATCGGTGCAAATGCCATGGCCATACGGTGGTCGTTGTACGTATCAATAACTGGTTTTTTTTGAATGCCTGATTCATTGACCGTACCATCCCATGCCAGCTCTCCATGACTTGGCTCGGTAAGGGTTGCCCCAAATTTTGCCAGTTCGTTTTGTAAAGCTGCAATCCGGTTTGTCTCTTTTATTTTAAGCGTTTCCAACCCCGAAAAATGGAAAGGGACTTTTTTTGCTA
The DNA here is from genome assembly GCA_013152355.1 of Chlorobiota bacterium. Classification (GTDB taxonomy): domain Bacteria; phylum Bacteroidota; class Bacteroidia; order Bacteroidales; family Prolixibacteraceae; genus JABMQB01. The sequence continues at coordinate 15,768 of JAADGO010000182.1, read as the reverse complement.
CATTCAATACGGCCATGGTTTGGGCCATGTCAGGATTATCTGTAAAATTTAGGCTCAGCTGCTGAGGTTGTTGCCCCCCTTTTTTTATCAGGAGTAAGCCATTCCCCGATTTTTTGCTGATAACCCCGAAGGCTTCGAACCATTTTGCTATGGCAGCATCACCTTGTATACTTGGTAATCCCAGGTTTTCTAATTGAATTTTAGCTTCATCGCATAAGGCAGCAATCTGATACCAGTATGAGGCCCCCGACCAGTCGGCTTCGACAGAAAAATCAACCGGTAAATAATCTTGCTCTTCAACCCTTATTTCATTGCCTTCCCAGGAATACCGGATACCAAATTCCTCCATTAGTTTCAGGGTTAGTTCAATGTATGAACGGGAGGTTATTCTATTTTTCAATTTTAAAGTTAACCCACCCTCCAGGGTAGGGGCAATCAATAAGAGTGCTGTAATGTATTGGCTGCTGATACTGCCGTCCAATTCTATTACTCCGCCTTTCAGGTGCGAACCCCAAATCCGGAGTGGCGGGTATCCTTCATTCTCAATATATTCTATTTTCGCCCCCAGTTTCCTTAAAGTGTCTACCAGTATGCCTATCGGACGCTGCTTCATCCTTTGCGAACCGGTAATTTCCCATTGGCCGACAATTTTTGATAAAAAAGCGGTAAGGAAACGCATGGCTGTCCCGGCATGGCCAATATCAAACTTACTGGAGTTTGAGTTAAGTACCTGCTTCATTATTTTGGTGTCGTCGCTGTCTGATAAATTCCTGGCAGGGGATAAGCTGTTGCTTAACGAATTTATAATGAGTACCCGGTTGCTGATGCTTTTCGAGGAAGGGAGTTTTATTGAACTTTCAATTTTATTAATTGGAGCAGATATTTGGTATTTCATTCGTTTAAATTTCATGTTCATTTCGTATTCTGTTTTTACTGTAATATAAGGAGTAAAATGGTCATAGGCTTTTATAATACCTCAAAGCCTCTAAGATTAATTCTTTGCCGCAGTCCTGATTAATTTCTACTTTGCCAATTTCTGAAATGAGTGTAAAATTTATTTTTCCTTTTTCATTTTTTTTGTCGTGTGTCATTAGCTCAAAAAGTTGCTCAAAATCCGATTCCTGGATTTCAAATTTTCCGTAAACAGACAACAACCAGTTGGCTAAACGTGACATAATATTTTTATTAAGGTTGCATTTTATAGCCGACAGGTAAAGCTCCATAATCATTCCGTATGCAACTGCATACCCATGTAAAACCGGCCGCTTTTGTTTCATTGCAAAGCTTTCAAATGCATGGCCTGTGGTATGCCCGAAATTAAGTGCTTTGCGGATATTCATTTCCGTAGGGTCGTTTTCAACAAAATATTCTTTCACGTTCACCGAATGCCTGATAATTTCCTGTAAAAGAGTATAGTCTACCTTTTCGAGGTCGAAAGCCTCCAGCTCCCGAAGGTGGGCAGGACTGAAAATCAAACCATGTTTTATCATTTCTGCATAGCCCGACAGGAGGTTTTCCTTATCAATTGTCGTTAGGAAATCGGTGTTAATAATTACTGATATTGGGTTTTTAAAGGTGCCAATTTCATTTTTCAACCCATTGAAATTGAACCCCGTTTTTCCGCCAACTGAAGCATCGACCTGCGAGAGCAGGGTGGTCGGGATATTGACAAAATCGATTCCCCGTTTGAAAGTAGAAGCTGCAAAGCCTGCCAGGTCGGTAAGCATCCCTCCTCCTAAGTTGATCAGTAGCGACTTCCTGTCGGCACCATTTATACTTAAGGCCTCCCATATTGCCGTAACCGATTCAAGTTTTTTATTCGATTCGCCTTCTGGAATAATAATCACCCGGATGGAATATTTATCCACCAACTCTTTTATTTTGGGCAAACAAAAAACCTTTACATTATTTTCTGTAGCCAAAAAAACTTTTCCTTTGGGGTAGCGGCAAATAATCCCTGATAGTTTACGTTCAACCTCCTGAGTGAACAGAATTTCTGACGAAATCTTTGATTTTCCCATAACTGCGTATTAAATTGCGGTAAAGTTAAAACATTTTTACTTTTGTACCGGGTGAAGGGATTTCCATAGAATTAATTTTTAGGAATTTAATAACGGGAAAACATGGTAATTGAAAATAAAAAACGTTCAATCATAACCAAACGGATATTCTACTTTGGAAGTTTATTTGTAATTGCAGCTGCAGTCCTGATATATTTTGATCAATTTGGGGCAGCGCTAATTTCGGGTGGGGTTTTTGCGTTATGGATATTGTTTTTCCAATTTGCCGATTATCAATATGTTGAGTTTTCTGATGACAACGGATTGATAACATTCCGGTATTACCCCATAGCTAAATTTGGTAAAAAACAGTATAGTACAATTGAATTTTCGCCAAAGGTTTTACATGAGGCCAGGTTTGACTCCGGGATGTTCGGTTTATTTTCAGAATTGAATTTAGCGGTGAAAACCAAAAGGGGGATAGCCGAGTATCCTGCCATAAGCCTTACTGCTGTTTCAAAGTCGAACAGGAAGAGAATAGAACAAACCCTTGACAAAATACTTGGCCGTTAAAATAAAATTAATAACCCCAAAGCGTTAATATGTCCCAATCGTTAGCCTACAAAATAGCCCTGTCTTTAATACCCGGAATTGGCGGGGTACTGGCACGTAACCTCGTGGCTTATGTAGGAAGCGTTGAAGGGGTTTTCCATGAATCGGTAAAAAACCTTATCAAGATACCCGGGATAGGGGAGGTAAATGCAAAAAAGATCAGGAGGGGAGAAGTGCTTGACAGGGCAGGGAAAGAAGCCCGGTACGTCCTGGAAAATAATATTTCAACTTATTTTTATATTGACAAGAATTATCCGCGCAGGTTGTTGAACTGTGCCGACAGCCCGGTAATGTTATATGCCAAAGGGGAAATCAATTTTGAAACAGAACGGGTTATCAGTATTGTTGGAACCAGGAATGCCACTGATTATGGCAGGAGCCTTTGTGATGATTTGATCAGGAGTTTTTCGGAACGTGAATATGACATATTGGTTGTAAGTGGGTTAGCCTACGGGATAGATATTCAGGCTCACAAGTCGTCAATAAATTATAATTTGCCAACGGTTGGCGTCCTTGGGCATGGGCTCGACCTGTTGTACCCTGCTGTGCATAAGTCGGTTGCAAGAAAAATGCTGGTTAATGGAGGATTGGTTACAGACTTCCCCAGCAATACAAAAATAGACCCTCCCAATTTTTTGCGGCGCAACCGGATTATTGCCGGGCTTGCCGATGCAACGATTGTTGTAGAATCAGGCAAAAAGGGCGGGGCTTTGGTAACTGCCGATATTGCCTCGTCATACAACCGCGATGTGTTTGCTTTCCCTGGGAAAGTAAGCGATGCCTACTCAAAGGGATGCAACAGGCTGATAAGGAACAATGTTGCGGCATTGATCGAAAGTATTGAGGACCTTGAATATATTATGGGGTGGGAAAATACGCTGGGCAAAACGGATGCAGTGCAACAGCAGTTGTTTGTTGAACTAACACCGGAGCAATCGCTTATTCACGGAATATTGAAGGAGAAGGGTGAAGCATTTATCGACCAGGTTTGTAGTGAAGCAAAGTTGCCGATGAGCAGGGTATCGGCTATTCTTTTAAACCTGGAATTTAAAAATGTGGTAATCTCATTGCCCGGGAAGATGTATAAATTGAGGTGAGTATAACCGTATCTTTCCTTTTAAATTTAGGCAATCCATCAGGATGTATTATTTTTGTTTTATGAAAAATACTTTTCAGGAACTTAAAATATCAAAATCATTATTAAAAGCCCTGGATGAAATTGGTTTTACCGAACCTACGCCTATCCAGCAAAAGGCAATACCTGTAATCCGTTCGGGTGTAAATGTATTAGGGATAGCACAAACCGGCACAGGGAAAACAGCGGCTTACCTTTTGCCATTATTGGTGAAGATGGTTAAAGCCGGGCAAAATGGCCCCAGGGTAATTATATTAGTCCCCACACGTGAGCTTTCTATTCAGGTTGGCGAAGATGTGGCAGAGTTAGCACCTTATTCAGATTTGAGGTACGCTGCGGTTTACGGGGGTATTGGCTGGACCAAGCATGCTGAATTGATCAAGCCTGGCGTAGACTTATTGGTGGCTACGCCCGGAAGGCTATGGGATTTGTATCGGGCAGGCGCCCTGTCGTTCAAGTATTTAAAATATCTTGTGATTGACGAGGCCGACCGGATGCTTGACATGGGTTTTATGCCACAGTTGCAGCAGCTGTTCGAGGTGCTCCCTTCACGGAGGCAGAACCTTTTATTCTCTGCAACCTTTTCGGGGCGGGTAGAAGAAATGGCAAATGAATTTTTAGACCATTATGAGCGTGTAGAGGTAGCCCCATCGGCTACACCTGTGAAGCAGGTAAAACAGATCATCTATAAAACACCCAATTACCGTACAAAACTTAATTTAATTAAGCATCTGCTTGCCGATGAAGAGGAGTACAACCGTGTAATAATATTTGCGCGGACAAAAGAACATGCCGAAGGTATTTTTAAGGTAATAAAGAGGAAAACCGAGGGAGAGAAAAGGATTTTACATTCTAACAAAGGGCAGGCTTCACGTATCAATGCGATCCGGGATTTTAAGCAGGGCGAAGTGCGTGTACTTATCTCAACAGATGTGTCTGCACGTGGGTTGGATGCCAGCCTGGTAAGCCATGTTATCAATTTTGAATTGCCTACATGCTACGAAGATTATATCCACAGGATAGGGCGCACTGCCAGGGCCGGGAATAAAGGGGTTGCCATAACACTTATCGACCCGTCAGAAGAATGGCGCCTGAAAAAGATCGAGGAACTGATAAGGATGGAATTGCCGTATTATGATTTACCGGCAGGCGTTGAGGTAATAAAAACTGATTTTAAAGAACAGCAGGAACAGCTACGTGAGATAGACCGCCAAAAGAAAATTGACGACCCCACTTTTAAAGGGGCTTTCCATGAAAAGAAAAGAAAACCAGGGATGGCCAAGAATCAGCATGTAAAATCAAAAAAGAATAAAATCAGGAAAAAGAGATAACAGGATTTTGTATTATGGTAAGACGCCTGAGTTTAAAATTTTCATAACTACTCAGAGCCTTAAGTTTAGCCTGCATTATTCCTAAAGTTTTAACTTTTTGCCAACCTTAATAACTTTAGGCACTCCTAATTTTAGTTCATTTCATACTTGACACTAGGCAGTGGCAGGTTGTACCAATGGTTTCCTCGACCATATTGTGGCAATCCCCAGCCCGCTGATTATGTGCCAAACACCCCACCAGGCAGCAATTACTGCCATGCCCCCAAGTTCATACTCGGGTGGGAATATTTTTGGGTTGAACATAAGTACAAGCGCAAGCCCCGAATTTTGGATCCCAGTTTCTATTGTAATAGCCCTTCGGTCGATTCGCGGGCGTTTCGTAACTGTGCTGAGCAGGAATCCGCTTCCCAGGGCCAGCCCGTTGTGTATAAGTACTATCAGGAATACCAGGTGTACAAAGCTCAGGAAGTTGCTGAAATTTGCTGCCAGCAAGGCAATTACAAAACCTATAAATATAAGGAAGGATAATTTCCGTATCGGCGCTTTGATTCTTTTTGTGAGCCTGGGAAGGTATTGGGAAAAGGACAGGCCTAAAACAACAGGCAGCCCTAATAAAATAAACACAGTTTGCACCATTTGGAAAAAGTCTATTTCTATGGGGCGGAGTAACCCTTTAGCCCCCGAACTATTGTAAATATCAATATACCAGCCCCCCCATAGTGCAAAATTAAGTGGAGTCATAAAAGTTGCGGCAAGAGTGGCAACCGCAGTTAAGCTAACCGATAAAGCGATATTCCCCCGTGCCATGGCACTCATAAAATTGGAAATATTACCCCCCGGGCATGATGCAATCAGAATCATCCCCAGGGCAACAGTTGGCGTGGGGTTAAGGAATATAATAAAAATGAATGTAATAGCAGGCAGCAATAAAAATTGTGAAATAATCCCGACTATTGCTGATTTGGGCTTGGTAATGACTTCTTTGAAATGCTGCCATTTAATGTCGAGGGCTACGCCAAACATAATAAAGGCAATGGTAATGTTTAACGCAAATAAACCTGATGGAGAGAAATTTAACCTGACATGGTCCAAAACCTCGAGTGCTTCTTTCATAGATTCCAGTTTAATGAGTCCTTTAAAATATAAAAAACTATTATAGAAACCAATTAAAGTGGCAAATGTTGGGTCATTTCATAAAGTTGTGGATTAAGAGACTGTCTAAGTTTTAGCATTAAAAGATAGGTCAATTCAAATTATTGAGGGGAAATGATGTTCTTACTTACCCCCGACTGCTAAAGTGTTACAAAATACATTCCTTTACAACTTTCCCATGCGGACTCTTCTTTTGGACGTTCATTTAAGCATTTAAACAGCGATAAATAATAAATAGGACACAAAATCAAGGAATAAGAAACTAAAGAATTGGGTTTTTGTCTTTTTGAAAAAGTCCTTTCTCCACAACTTTCTCATCTGATCCAATAATTAACCGGAAAGTAGGAATACCTTACCCCATCTATTATTTATCCAGCAATAGTTTTTTTATTTCGCGGTAGATATCAGTGTTTTCCATGATGCCGGTAAAGTTTTCAGCTCCCGGGCCGTATGCAAATACAGGTACCATTACTCCTGTGTGACTGCCGGTAACAAAGCCGCCTTTTACCATCCCGGTATCCATATCGCCACCTAATAAGGCAAACCCGCCGGTTTCGTGGTCGGCAGTAATAATGATTAATGTTTTGCCGTCTTTTGCTGCAAAATCAAGGGCTTTGCCAATTGCTTTGTCGAAGTCGAGCATCTCTTCAACAATATAAATGGTATTATTTTGATGCCCTCCCCAGTCAATTTGGGAGCCTTCTGCCATCAGGAAAAAGCCATCTTTGTCATTTTTAAGGATATTAATAGCTGTTTCGGTTGCTACAGGTAGCATATCTTTACGTTCATTTACCCTGCCATTGTGTTCTGCCGAGGTGAGCCCTGCCAGTTTGCCATTCTTGATTTTTGCAATCTTTTCCATATTTCGCAATACGGTATAACCTTTGCCTTTTAATTCTTTAACCAGGTTCCGCCCGTCTTTCCGTTCGGTGAAATGTTTGTAACCTCCGCCAATAAATACATCTATATCGGTTTTCAGGAAATCGGCAGCAATTTCTTCATACATCCCCCTGCTTTTTTGGTGGGCAATAAAAGCTGCAGGTGTTGCATGGGTAATAGATGAAGTAGATACCAGCCCGGTAGCTAACCCTTTTTCTTCGGCTTCTTCCAGTATTGTTTTAACCGGGATCGTATCCGGGTTTACCCCAATTGCGCCATTATATGTTTTTACTCCTGCCGAGAGGGCAGTAGCTCCGGCTGCCGAGTCGGTTATGTAACTACTGGATGATTGTGTCTTGGAAAATCCGGTATACTTGCAATTTTCCAGGAACAGGTGCCCTCCGTTTGCCGTTATCCCGGAAAATACCTGCGAAACCCCCATGCCATCGCCAATCATAAGAATAATATTTTTTGGCTT
>JAADGO010000182.1:0-8078 GCA_013152355.1 Chlorobiota bacterium | reverse complement strand
GAAATTAGTAATGCAATTACTAATAATAGATAAATTCGTTTCATGGTATAAAAATTTATTAGCACTAAGTATAGCTGTTTCTTTAAGTTTCTAAATTTAGAATTAATATACTATAATATGATAGTATTTATGAAAGATATTGTTCATGGCTGGGGGTAATTTAATATTTAGCTTACAACTGGAATTTTGCTAAGAGGCTGTTTGAAATTTGTTTTTGAGAAAGGTTTTTGATGAATTAAGTTCTCATACAAGGCAAAATTGACGCGAATAGCACCGCTATTTAAGGAAATTTTAACGTAGAATGAGGGCTTAAGGCGCAAAAACAAACCAAAGGATAAAATTTAAACAGTCTCTAACTCTTCCTGCTCGAAGTTATGGTTTAGTACAAATTCGGTGCTGTTTTGCCCGGGACGGATGAGCAATAACCCCATCAATACGAAATTAGATAAAATATCAATGGCTTTATACCGGTTGACATGTGCCAGCCTGATGAATTTCGAAAGGCTTATGGAATGATTGCCCAATAGGTAATTGATCAAAAAGCGTTCGTTGTCAGAATAGGTAAAGAAGATCCCTTTTGGGCTTTTTTGTTTCTTCCATACTTCAACCTGGATGCGGTTTGCCAAAAGGTTCTCATCGCCTTCCCGGATATAGGCAATCCATTTCCCTGTTTCATCTTTTGCAAAGTGTGGTTTCTCAGGGCTTGGGCTTATCGTTACTTCCAAAACTGTTTTGCCTTCAACCGTCCACTGTGTTGTTTCGAATTTTATGGCTGGCTTGCTATAGATTGTTGCCGCCGATTCAACCATATAGTATTCCTCGTCAGACTTTACCCCCGTAATATTCCCGTTGTCTTTTACGCCAATAAGTAGCCTGCCGCCATCGGTGTTGGCAAATGCCACCAGCGATTTTGCAATTTTCCGGGAATCATTAATGCAAAACTTAAAATCCTGCTGCTGGTGTTCCCCCTGCTGTATAAGCTTTTGTAAAAGCGTTGCTTTACGTATTTCCATGTTTAATTTTTATGGATACCAGTGCCTTCTATTCCTCTGCCGCTACTTTTATCCTGGCTATAATATACTCGGCCTTAATCTTTTCCTCCTCCAAAAGAATAAGTTGTATTTTGTGTTTCTTCATGGTATTAATTGAAATATCTTTCCGCACCCGGTATAGGCGAATATAATAATATTCAATTAAATATTGAAGTTGTTAAAGTCAAATTGAAAACCTGCGAGTAACATCTTGATTCCATTGGACTTCAGCTAATTTTCCTTCCATAGCTTTGGCTATGCAAGAAAAACCGAGCTTTGCCACTGAGAATCAATCCGTCACTCTCGAAAATCCACTTTAACTTTAAACAACTTCATTGTAAAAACCAGGCAATGGATGTGTTTGCAAAAAAAGCCCGCATCGGGTTAAGGTTATTTTAAATCCACCCTGTAAATTCCTATTAAGCAGTATTACAATTGTTTTTTCAACTATTTTTAGGCTTGAAAAATAGTATTTTAATAAAATCAAGATATGACCGTAATTAGTGCATTGCAAAGAGAAAGGGCGAAATACCAGCCAAAATTACCAAAGTCATTACAGGGTCCTGTAAAAGTTGTAGAAGGAAAGGTAACCGAATCGGTTGCAGACCAGGACGATATTAAAGAGTTATTCCCGAATACCTACGGAATGCCAGTTATTACTTTTGAAGAAGGAGCGGAAAAAGCAGATATTCCTTCATTTAATGTTGGTGTGATTTTATCCGGCGGGCAGGCACCTGGCGGGCACAACGTTATATCTGGGCTTTTTGATAGTTTAAAGGCAATCAACCCTGATAATAAATTATTTGGATTCCTTGGCGGCCCAGGTGGTTTAGTCGACCACAAATACAAAGAACTGACTGCTGAGATTATTGATGAATACAGGAATACTGGGGGGTTTGATATAATTGGGTCGGGCCGTACAAAACTGGAAGAGGAAGAGCAGTTTGACAAAGGTTTGAAGATATTGAAAGACCTGGGTATAAAAGCCCTGGTAATAATTGGTGGCGACGACTCGAATACCAATGCATGTGTGCTGGCCGAATACTATGTTACTAAGAAAGCTGGGGTACAGGTTATTGGATGCCCGAAAACTATCGATGGCGACCTGAAAAATGAAATGATAGAAACGTCATTCGGATTTGATACCGCCACTAAAGTTTATACTGAATTGATTGGGAATATCCAGCGTGATGCGAATTCAGCAAAAAAATATTGGCACTTTATCAAGTTAATGGGGCGTTCGGCTTCGCATATCGGACTGGAATGCGCATTGCAAACCCAACCCAACATTACTTTAATATCGGAAGAAGTTGCCGATAAAAAGCAAACGCTGGGCGAAATTGTTGATAATATGGCCGGCATTATTGCAAAACGCGCCGAGAATGGCGATAATTTTGGCGTTGCACTTATCCCTGAAGGTTTAATTGAGTTTATCCCTGAAATGAAAACCTTAATTAATGAATTAAATGAATTGTTGGCGGACGGTTCAAAAACTTCTGAGATTTTTAAAGGGTTAAAAAGAAGTTTCCGACTGGAATGGGTAGCTAAAAATATAAGCGAAGAATCGGCAGAAGTCTTTAAATCATTGCCTTCGGGTATTGCCTCTCAGTTGACATTGGATAGGGACCCACACGGGAATGTCCAGGTTTCATTAATCGAAACAGAAAAACTGTTGGGGAAGATGGTTAAAATCCGTTTGGCTAAAATGAAAGAAGATGGCCAGTATCCGGGTGAATTCGATACGCAGTACCACTTTTTTGGATATGAAGGACGTTGTGCTGCGCCATCTAATTTCGATGCCGATTACACCTATTCGTTAGGTTATACAGCAGCCGTTTTAATTGCTCAGGGAAAAACAGGGTACATGTCATCGGTACGTAATTTAACGGCTCCTGCACATGAGTGGATTGCAGGTGGTGTCCCTATTACCTCAATGATGAACATGGAACGCAGGCAAGGCCATGTAAAACCGGTTATCAGGAAAGCATTGGTGAGGCTAGATGATGCACCATATAAATATTTTGTTTCAAAACGTGGCGAATGGTCGCTGGATACATGCTTTGTTTACCCGGGCCCAATCCAGTATTTCGGGCCAAGTAGTGTATGCGACCAGCCCAGTGAAACATTACGGCTCGAACAGAATAAAAATATTAGTGTATAGATACTCCTTTATTTAAAACATTACGGCAAGTCAATAATTTTACCCTGGCAACGGTCGGGGGCAGGTATGCCAATCAGGTCGGAGAGTGTTGGCACCAGGTCAATAGCTAAATGCCTTGCCTTAATGTTTTTGGGTATGATATTTTTCCCGTAAAAAACCAGTGGTACGTGGGTTTGGTCGGTGTAATTCACCCGCCTGTATTTGAACAATGGCTGCCATCCCTCTTCCAGGATAAATGAAAAGTCGCCTGAGCGGTTTTTACAAAATGAATTATACAGTGCCGAGTTTTCTGCCGACCCGTTTCCGCCCCTTTCCAGGTCGAATGAAGGCAGTACTATCTTAACACCTTTGAACTGGTTGATGAATACAGCTGCTTTTTCCACCATCTCGTCCAGGTCAACTTTCCTCCTTTCAATGAGTTTATGGTTAAGGTAAAATTCCTGCCCGGTTACGTTCTCAATCCATTTATCATCGCCATAAGTAATATTCAGGTAAGAGGTCAGTAATGCAATAGCACTTTCGGGTGAGAAGTTGCCTACGTTTAGGTTAAATTCTTCTTTCAGGTATTCCACCGGGTACGATGCAGAGGTGTTGGAAGTAAGATAAACCAGTATATCATCTTTGCCGAACTTATTTTCTAAAAAGTCAATTAAGCCGGCAATATCCTGGTCGAGGCGGAGGTACAAATCCTCCATTTCGAGTGAAGCAGGGCCAAAACTGCCATTTTCATAATCCATAGAAGAGAAAACGACTGTTATCAAATCGGTGTATTCATCAGTGGCAATTGGTTCGTTGGTAATCAGCTCTTTGGCAAAGCTGCTGATTATAGTATTGGCAAATGGGGTTGTTTTTAAGGGGGCGAAGTTGCCTGTACGCTTCACATAACGGCTTATTACATGGGGGAAGGTATTCCATTTCCCAAAATACCCCCTTTCCAGCAGGTATTCGTCTTCAATACTTTCGCTATACGAAGTTATGGGTAAAAGTGTAACCCAGTTGCGGTGCGTATAAATTTCAGCTAATCCCTGGGAGTTAAAGATCCTCACCCAATTGGGGAAGGTACTAAGGTAAAATGAACTGGATATCATCCTGCCCGATTCGATGTCGAACCAATAAGCCCCATCGGCTGCATGCCCTGATGAAAAAATTGCCGAGGCACTGTTCATGGCTATGCTGTATACTTTTGATTTCCCCCGGGTAAATACTTTCAGGTTGTCGCCAATGGTATTTGCCATTAATTTTGACGGGGATGCATTGCCGGCTTTTGTGTCGGCGCCAACGGTAAAATAGTAGTTGTCCTCTACGCAGTCCACCACCTTTTCTTTCAACCTGTCGTACCAGGCCTTATCGATAATTCCATGTGTAGCAGGGAAAACCCCGGTGTAAAGTGTTGCCATGCCGGAAGGATAGCTTTGGATATGCTGCTCAATCTTAAAATTTGAACAGACAGCCCCCTGTGTATAAAGCTTTTTGAACCCGTTATCCTGAAATTTATCCCAGTAACGGTCGATGTAATCGGGGCGCATATTTTCAACAACTATTCCAACAACCAGCTTTGGTGCTCCTTTACCATAGCTTTTAAGGGGTTGTGCCCATGTTTTGTTAAAAGTCAGGGATAGGAAAAAGATACTTAATAATCCGAATGCTACTTTTGACCTCATTTAATTCGATTTTGAGCCTCAAATGTAAAATATTATTTGTCTACCAACAATTTGTTTATTTTTTCGAATAATACTTCACTTTTTAGAGGTTTTGCAATATATTCATCGCAACCAGCCTGTTTTATTCTCTTTTCATCGTCAGAAAAGGCAAAAGCAGTTTGGGCAATAATTGGCAAATCGGGCCTTATTTGTTTGATCTGCCGGGTAGCTTCAAAGCCATCCATCAATGGCATCTTTAAATCTATTATCACAATATCTATTTTTGGGTTGTCCCTTACCAGGTCAACTGCTTCCTGCCCATTTTCGGCAAAAAACAGGTTTACCGTTTCACTTTCAAGTACCTCTTTAAGGTATTTCATACTCATTTCATCGTCCTCGGCTATTAAAATATTGATCGTTTGAAGACTTTTTGTGAGAGAGGACTCTTCCCGGTTTTCGTTTTGTTTGTTGGTAATTAAATTATAAGGGATATTAAAGTAAAAGGCAGTGCCTTTCCCTAATTCTGATTCGATCCAGATCTTGCCCCCAAGCATTTCAACATAAGCTTTCGAGATCGGAAGGCCAAGGCCCGTCCCTTCATATTGCCGTGAATTCGAAATATCTCCTTGCCTGAATCGTTCAAAAATTATTTCCATCTGTTCAGGTGCGATCCCCTCGCCAGTATCTTTCACATAAAATTGAAGCTTTTGCCCTTTAAGGTTGTACCCAAAATTGATAACCCCGGATTCAGTAAACTTAAATGCGTTCTTTATTAAGTTTGTTAATATCTGTGTTAATTTGGTATGGTCGGTATTAATAATACATTCTTCATCGGGGAGTCCGCATGAATAAATAAAATTAAGTCCTCTGGTTTTTGCTTCTGGCGTAAAGAACAGGAACAGGTCTTTTAAAAGTTGGTTTATATCTGTTTCCTCTAAATGCAGTACCATTTGGCCGGCTTCGATTTTTGAGATATCGACAATATCATTGATAATATTGAGCATCCGTTGCCCGCTTTGTTCAATTACCTGAATAAATTCCAGTTGCCTTTCTCCTGACAGGTCCGGGTATTTAAGCAGTTCGGCAAAACCGATTATCCCGTTCATGGGGGTACGTATTTCGTGGCTGATATTAGCAAGGAAGGCGGTTTTCAGCCTGTCGCATTCTTCGGCTTTTTCTTTTGAGGCTATCAGGTCAAGGGTTAGCTTCTTCCGTTCTGTTATATCTTCCCTGATTCCAAGGTAATGGGCTATCTCCCCTTTTTCATTCAGAATGGGCGAAATAGATGCTGATTCCCAGTAAAGCTCGCCATTCTTCTTTTTATTATGGAATTCGCCATGCCATTCTTTTCCTGCCTTGATTGTATCCCAAAGTATTTTGTATTCTTCTTTGGGTTTTTCTTTCGAACTGAAAATATGCGGGTTTTTGCCGATTAGCTCTTCCTTTGTATACCCGGTTAATTCGGTTACTTTAGGATTGACATATTCGATTAACCCGTTTAAGTCGGTAATAATAATCGATACGGGGCTTTGCTCAACAGCACGCGATAATTTAGTTATTTCTTCTTCTGCTTTTTTCAGGTCGGTAATATTTTGGAGGGTTGTCCTTATTTTAGTTACCTTACCTGTATTGTCCAATATATATTTTTCATCAATGAGGACAGGTATCTTACTCCCGTCTTTCCTTTGATAGTACCGCTCATGTACTTCAGTCCTCATTTGTTTCCCGCTTAATTTTTTAAGTACCGACTTACGGGATGATTCCTTGTCCTCGGCAAAAATCCATACGGGTTTCCCAATCATTTCCTCTTTAGTATACCCGAGCATTTGCAATTCGGTATTGTTAACACTAATAATATTGCCTTTTGTATCAATCTCGTGGTAACCTACCGGTGCATTGTCGAATAAATCCCTGAAATTTTTCCGGTTTTCATGCAGTGCGTCTTCTGCTGCTTTCTGTTGTGTGATATCGCGTATGAAAGCCCCCACTCCCGTTTCTTCGTTTGACAGCTTCACCGGGAATTTACGGGTTTCGTATATCCTGTCTCCAACCTGTTCTATATTTATTGTTGCCTGGCGGCTTTCTAAAACCATAGTATCAGACAAGAGGCAGTTCCTGACAGCCTCAGGCGGCATTAACTCAAGATCGGTATTACCCAGTATTTCAGATTCAGGTTTGCCAAAGAAATCTTTCTGTGCCTCATTTACTATCACATACCGCAGCTGGCTATCTTTTAAGAAAACAATGTCGTCAGTGGAGTTAATAAAAGTCTGGTGCAGTTCCCTACTTTCTTTTAACTCATTTTCGGTTTTTTTCAGGCTGGTAATATCCCGCGATACGGATAATACGGAAGTAATGTTGCCATTTGTGTCGTATTCGGGGTTTATATAGCAGTCGAGCCAGATCAAGCCATTTACATTTTCCCATTTGAAATGTTCATGCCAGGGTTGCCCTGATTCGAAAACTTTATTTATTTTATCTTCCCAGTAATCGCACAGTTCGGGGTCGTACAGCCCACTTTCGCGGAATGTTTTTCCAATGACTTGTTTCCTGGAGGCGCCACTAAATTTCAGCCCGGCTTCATTTATATACAAATGCTGCAGGTCGCGCCCGTATCGCATTATATAGTCCGGGCTGTTTTCTGCAAGCGAATGGTAAATGGATTCCTGCCTTGCAAGCTGTTTATTGAGTTGGTGCAGATTCCTGTTCCCTTCATTAAGTTCTTCATTTAAAACCTGGTACTCTTCATTGAGTGCGGCATACTCCTCATTTTTTTCAATAAGTTCATCTTGTTTCTGAATAAGTTGTTTGGTTTTTTCATCAATCATTTGCTGGTGGTAGCCCTTTTTCCCGGCAAGCAGCTCTTCCTGTTCCAGCTTTTCAATAAAAACATTCAGCAGTTGTACGGCTTGCTTTACTAATAAATACGACTCGCCTCCTTTGCTCAGATTGTTGTTGTGTAAAATAAAACCATACGTTTGGGTGCGGGTACAAACCTTGATGTTCGGGGAAGGCTCATTTTCTTTTTTTGAATACCAAACGAACCCACAGTCCGGGAAAATAGTGTTTGCCTTTTTCACGAATACCTGAATCAGCGAAGCCTTAGTCTTAATTTTTGAAAGGTCGGCCATTAGCAGGAAGAGGTCATTTGAAGGATGCTCCATAGTTCCGTTATTTTATTTTTTTTGCTGGTTGCTTGTTTGTCAACATTAAATATAGTTCAAGCAAAGATATTAGTTATATTTT
>JAADGO010000155.1:8920-12327 GCA_013152355.1 Chlorobiota bacterium | reverse complement strand
ACGTTAAAAGAGGAGGAATGAACCGCCGCAAAGCAGGCGAAGACTTTTACTTCTTACAAAACCTAACCCGGCAAGGCACTATCGGAGAAATAAAAACTACCTGTGTTTATCCTTCGGCACGGGTTTCTGACCGGGTGCCGTTTGGCACAGGCCCCATACTGCAAAAATGGCTGGAAGGCACTGAAAACCTGAACCTCACATACAGCTTTGAAGCTTTTGCCCGGTTAAAAACATTATTCGACCAAAAAGAGGGCCTCTATAAAATCTCTGAATCGAATTATAACCGGTTATTAAAAAGCCTTCCTGAACCTGTTTCGGAGTTCTTAATCCACGATGGCTTTTATCCGCAATTATCCGGACTGAATAAAAATTGCTCAACGCTTCCCATTTTCCAGAAACGCTTTTTTGAACTTTTCAATGCCTTTAAAATTTTGAGATTTCTGAATTACAGCCACGAGAAATTTTACCGAAAAGAAGATTTATTGGAACAAGTAAAAAGGCTGAATTCGGCAACATAAACTTAGCCTACAGTCAAAATATTTTGTAAATCTTCATTAAAGGAACTTGAAAATAAAAGATAAAAATGTAACTTATACGTGGATTTGCCTGCTTTGCACAGGAATCCCCCACTACCTGGGATTACCCCGTAAAACCTGGTACAGAGGAATGGAAAAATTGGTGTCTGAAAATAACACAGTAGCGACTTCCCTTGAAACAGGTAATTTATACGATTTTAAGATTATGAAAGAAATAGCAGACAGGGCACAAGATTATTTAAACCTCAAATAAAATGAATTTAAATAAAACAATTCTGTTTTCCGTATTTACGATCATTTTATTGTTCATATTTTCGGGCTGTACAAAAAGTGGAATTAAGGAAGAAGAAAATAAATACTGCAAACAATTAAAGGAACAAGGGATCGTAGACAATTACGAATTCCCGATAGTCCCCGGCACTCCAGAATGGGCAGAATTTGAATCTCATACTGAAATGATAGAAGCTTGCCAGATCCCTGAAGATATTCTAACAAACATGTGCACCCATGGCTTAATAGTTACCTGTTTAAACTATCCTTTGCTTAGTGATATTCTGGTTTTTAATATAATACAATTAGGCTATGATTCACAAAAAGAGAGCTTTAACGGGCTTGCAGAACTTCATAAGCGTTCTGATGCACTTTCTGAATTGATAGAATATTATACAAATTTTGATTTGACTAAGATCGTAGAACTATGGGATCAGGGAGATACGTATAATGCAATAGATTTAAAGATGACATTTTATATTGCAGGAATGATTATTTATCAGGAAGATATCCTAAACCAATCGGATAATAAGATACGTAAGGAGTTGGTGAAAATTGCATTGGCCAAACACGATTATATGCAGGCAAATAATTATGTCTCGTGGTGGCAGGCTTACTATTCGAATACAACTATTATGGGCAGGATTATGCTACTATCAGATTTTCAACCTTTTAAACAGGCAATTACAAACGACCCGTACATCAGGCAGTTAATTGATAGGGGCTGTACTTACGCTACCTCCGAACAAATAAATAAAATTGTAAGTTATGCCAGGCAATTTATGAACAATTAAATCAAAAGAAAATGAGAATAATAATATTATTATTCCTTATAATCTCAACATCTGTTTATAATGATAAAGTGAATGCTCAGATAGAGTTTAATAATACCGATTCTGTAATCAATTTTTTAGTTGGAGAATGGATATGGATTAACTCCTGTGGTGGTTGGACAGGGTCTCAATGTACATACCCTGATAGTGTAGGTTATACAAAAAGTTACGTTTTTAGTAAACTGGATGGATCAAAAGATAGTATCGCTTATTCCTATTTCAATAATGATTCTTTAATTGACAGCAGAAATGCAAAAATATCCTATTCAAATTCGATATATGGAGACCAATGGAATCTCGAAGAAAATATTTCGGGATTCCAAATAGGCAAAACTACAATGTTTTTTGAATCTATGGATTCTATTATTTTCGCTGATAATTGCTATGATTGCTATAAACATGAATTTGTTAGGAGAAGTAGTTTAAGTTCAAATGATTTTAAATTGATTGATAATAAGCTAAAGATATTCCCTAATCCCTGTAATAATATCATTCATATTGATTTGAAAAATTATCAGGAACTCGGGAAAATTATTTTTTATAATTTAAATGGTAAAATGATCAAAATATGTCGGATTTATGATAGAAATATTGATGTTTCCGATTTATCAAGAGGAATTTATTTCGTTGAACTAACAAATGGGGATGAAAGGTATAAAGCAAAACTGATTAAAAACTAAGAATTGATTGCAGCTTCTAATCACATAGATAAAAACCAAATTAAAAGGCACACAATACAACATTCAAACGTCAAACTGGAAAGAGGGTATTTATTATGTCCGGGTTAAACTAAAAGGTAAAGTAAAAACAGCTGTCCATTTTTTTGGATGGACAGCTGTTGGTCGTTTAGTGAAAAAGTCATAAATTCAATAATAATTCTCAGATATTATGAAACATCTAACAATATTTCTAACAATACTTATTATCTCAGCTTGTTCAAAGAATAATATTGAACCGGAACCTCAATACCTTCCGGATTGGACTGAAATAAAAGTTAAGTCAGATAATATTTCTTTTTTTGACATTTATTTTTCTAATGACAATTTTGGACTGATATGCGGCTCTTCTGGGACATTATTGAAAACAACAGACGGAGGAACCACCTGGCAAAAAATGGAATTAGGGACTGATATTCCTTTTTTTCGAACATCTGCCCTGGATGAAAACACTTTTGCTGCTGCAGGAAAGTCTCTATTTGTCACAACAGACCAGGGGAACTCATTCCCGGAAATTACTAAGCCCCAGTATGTAGGATATATCTCTGATATAAAGTTTATCAATGAACAATTGTGGTATGTAGTTGGAGGTAGTAGAGTTTCTAGAACCAGTGATGGCGGGAAAAACTGGGACCGCATTTATTATTCCGACTTAGGTCTTAAAAAAATGCAATTTACTTCTCCCAGTACCTTTTATATTTTCGGGGGTGCTACTTATTATGATTGGATGGGCAGTGGAATCAAGTCTTTTGGATTTTTATCAAAAACTACAAATGGAGGGGACACTTGGGTAGAATTTCAGGATTCAATAATAACCTCAGCAAAACTAACAGGAATTTCTTTTATAAATAACAATATAGGTTATTTTACTAATTATTTTCGAAAAATCTATAAAACAACAGACGGAGGATACAATTGGACGTATGTGGATTCAACTGATTTCTGGGCTAACAGACTGCTTTTTATTAATGAGTTTACAGGCTATTGTCCAAGCGGAAAGAAATTATATAAAACAACTGACAGTGGAGTAAATTGGGAAATTGATTTAGATT
>JAADGO010000155.1:0-8912 GCA_013152355.1 Chlorobiota bacterium | reverse complement strand
GATTTAGATTCGCTTCAATTATCTTTTTCCAAAATTATAAATACTGAAAATTACCTGTATCTATTAAATGAAGATGGAAGTGTTTTTAAGAAAAGTATAGAATAGGTTAAAAACAAAGTATTTTCTTGTACAAGCTAAAAAACTTCAATGCAAAAAATCTGCGCATAGCAGCGTTCTGTAAAGATTTTTTAAAGCAGCAAGGAGCAAAAAGAACAGGACTTGGACTGGCAGAGCATGCTTAACACTAGACTGATTCAGCAGAGGGGAATATTGCCTGTTATCTATTAATCAATAAACCTCGGGGTTTTAATATTCCTGTGTTGCCTGTTCATGGAGAAATTCAGGAATACCTCATTGGTATTGCTTACAAATGGATTTAAGATTTGCCTGTTCAGATTGGCACGGTAAGCATACCCAAACATAATGTTTTTATGTACCTTCATTCCTATTGATACGGATAGGTCCTGAAAATCGCTGAATGAAATACCAGTCCATGCCGTTTTCTTATAAAAAGCCGTTAACCCCGGCTCCACAAAAAATGAACCTTTCCATTGCCGGGCAATCAGGTTTGGATACAACATAAACACCTTATTAATGCTGTAGGCATATTGTATGTAACCATAAAAATGAGCTGTGAGTACTTCATTCTCTTCCGGGTTGAAAATCTTGCCAAAATGAGTTGTTGAAAGCCCGATATATAACTTATTGTACTGAAACTCAGCTCCAAAGTCGTAATCAAACCATGTGTGCGAATAATCCTGGTAACTCAAAGGGTCATCTGGTGTTTCGAAGATTAACCTGGTAACCTCCAGCTTCCTGTGTACCACGCCAACAGCCAATCCTAAAGAGAATGAGGAGTTATTGGATATTTGAAACCGTTGTGCATACCTCACTTTTATATTCTGGATTTTATCATAGCCTAATTTATCGTTTATTACAAATAACCCCAGTTTATGGTTGTCTTTTACAATATTAATATCGGCCACCTGGGTTTGGGGGTTCATATCAAAGTTCCCTCCAAGATTGTTGTTGTAAAGCAGGAAAACATTCAGGTCGTTTGAAATTAAGAAAGACGAAGGATTTATATTATCTTTATAAAACATGTTTTGACTGAATACAATATCCTGTGCAGCCCCGCTAAACGTAAACAGTGCCAATACAAATGTGACGATGTAAAAAATCCTCATACTTTAATACTTTAATGGTCTTTTAAAAAAATTATTCATCCATAGGTACCAGGAAACTTCCTTTATACCCTTTGCCAATCAACACCTTTTTCATCTTTGTTGCCTCATCGCGCAAGCCTATTGGCCCAAGTTGGTACTTGTTAAGCCTTCCGGCTTTTTTAATGTGCAGTCCGTATTTATCAATCATGCTGCTAATATTCTTTAACTCAGACGGGACATCAACCGTTTTACCTGTCGCAAATATCTGTACCCCATAAACCTGTCCTACTCCGGCCTTCTTTACTACTTTTACCGTACTTGTATCATGGCTTTTTGCTTTGCCCGGGCTTTCCTTAGTCTCAGTTTTGGAATATTTCTCCTTAATTATTTTTTCTTTTTCCAACCCTGTATTTATCACATCCGAATTGAATGTTGTCCCGATAATTTCGAAAGTCGTACGCCTGTTATACTGGTGTTCTTCTTCTGTTTTAGCCTTTGCTATCAACAACCTGGTTTCTCCGTATCCCCGGGAGAGCAACCTCCCTTTATTAATTCCGCGTGCCACAAGGTACTTCACTACGCCGGCACCCCTTCTTTCAGACAGTTTTTGATTGTATATACCTGATCCCCGGTCATCGGTATGCGAATTTATCCTGATGGTAATGTTGGGGTTCTCTGTTAAAATATTCACCAGCTTATCCAACTCTTTCTTGGATTCTTCCAAAAGAGTTGCTTTGTCAAATTCGTAATAAATGTTGTCGATTCTGAACTCCTCTTTAAGGATTACCGGGATCAACCCGAAATCTGTTTTGTAGCCGCTTTTTTCTGAAATGATTAATGATTTTTGTGACTCGGGGATCATTATTTTTCTTGATTCGGATAAGAACCCCTCTTTGGAAGCCCTGATATTGTAAATATCGTTCGACAAGATTCTTGTTGAAACGTACATTCCTTCAGAATCGGTTGATAACGAGTCATTTACCCCCTTAGCGCTTGTGATAATAATTTTCACTCCTTCCAACGGAGTCCCGCTTTGTTTATTGGCCACTTTCCCTGCCAGTGTATTCAATACTATTTCACCATCCCAAAGCAATACCAACAGGTTTTTTTGGGCGTCACAGCCTATTTCCATAGTTTTTCTGATATACCCTTTTTTCTCAAAAAGCAATTTATGCTGCTTACCGCAATTGTTATGCGAAAAGTAAGGTATATTAAATTCCCCCTCAGCATTTGTATAGGTGATTACCTTTGCATCGTCATCGGTAAAATAGGTAACTCCTGCATTGTCCAATGGACTGAGGGTGATCGAGTCATTTACTATCCCTTTTATATCTGAATGAAAAATATTATGGTTGAATTCATAAATGTCATCGCTTTTCTCAGCATTTTCCCTGTTGCTGCAAAAATACCCTCCATTCAGGTTTTTATTGAAAAGGATACTGAAATCATCAGAGGTTGAATTTATAGGTGCCCCTAAATTCACTGGTTTTGTAAATAAGCCCTGCTCTTTTTTCGAGTAAAAAATATCCAACCCTCCCATCCCTATATGGCCGTTCGATGAAAAAAACAGAATCGAATCGCCAAATATATAAGGGAACATCTCATCCTTCCCGGTATTGATCATTTCGCCCAGGTTTTCTACATTAACAACCATCCCTTCATCAGATAATTTTGCTTTCCAGATATCTTTGCCCCCTTGGCCGCCAGGCATGTCAGACACAAAATATAAGGTATGACCATCGGGAGTTAACGATGGGTGTGCAAAATCGTATCCGGGCTGGTGGAACGATAGTGGCGTAATATCGACCCATTTGCCTTCGGCGTACTTCCCTTTGAAGATCATGCACCTCTCAGGGCTTTTTTTACACTGGGTAAAATAGGCTGTGTTCGACAGGCTGTCGTAAGCAAATGTGCCATCATTATATGGAGAATTAATACCTCCTTTCAACTGAATTGGTTCGGTAAATAAATTATAAACCGAGTCGTATGAAGCACTGTACAAATCGGAAAAGCCCTGGTTGGTCCTGCCATGAATCGAAGAGTAGTCGTTGACAAGCCGCTTCGAGGCAAAAATCAGTTTCCCCTGAAACCATGCCAGCCCAAATTCGCTTTTGTCAGAATTAATAGCCTGCTGGTCAATAATCTCTGGTTGATTCTCTTTAGTACTTTCTGTACGGGCAAACTCGCAGCACTTTACCATCCGTGAGAGCTCAGGGTCTTTGGGGTAATCTTTATGGAGCTTAGCAAACAGTGATTCTGCTTTTTCTATTTGCCCGGTTTCAAGTAAAATAGTTGCATAATTATAAAGTGGCTCTTTCCCCGGGTTGTCAGTATTATTGACATATTCCTCATAGTACCCGGCTGCCTCATCAAACTCATTCATTAATCGGCAACAATCGGCAATTTTCCTGATTACCTGGTACTTCTTGTCTCCTTTAACAGAGTGGAGTGCTTTTTTGTATAATGCTTCCGCTTTCACATAATCCTTATGTTGAAACTCCATATCTCCCTTCTGAATCAGGTTTTGCTGAGCCAAACCATTTAAGGAGGCAGTCACTACAAAAATCAGTATTAAAAATATATTGTATATTTTAATCATTTTTACATTTGTACTTAACGGACTAATGTTACCGGCCCTTTATAAATAATGTTGCCCTCAGTATCGTAAACAATATGGTAATAGGTACCCCTGGGCATTGCATTGCCGTTTGATGTGCCATCCCAGCCGTTACTCCCATCGAAGAGTATTTTGTTTGAACGGTCGAAAACGACTATCCTGCGGCCTTGCAGGAAAAGATCGTTTATCCCATCGTTATTTGGGGAAAATGCATTGGCAATAGGCCCTTCCTGCATTGTTGAGCCTACATCTTCCACATAAAAGAAGTCTTCTGAAGAACAGCCGAATTCATCGGTGACAATAACAACTATCGAATCGCCAGTCTCAATAGTATTCCCATAAAAATATTTGTTTACAAAGCCTTCCTGCACCACTTCACCTGATACTATAAAGGAGTAGCTCTGGTAGTCCCCGGGGTCCACCTCGATTGTTTTGTCTTCAAAGAATGATTCTTCAATGGTAAATGAAGGCGACTCATGGACAGCCACATTGATTGAAACCGTTTCGGTACAGCCTTCGGTATTGGTGACCGCCACACTATAGTCCGTATCTGAACCGGGCTTGACAGTAATCTGGTTAGTAGTTTCTCCCGTATCCCATTTATAGGAGAAATTGGGCGATGATGTTACGCTTATCGAAGTTTCTCCTCCTTCACAGATGGCTGCATCAGGCGAAGCTTCAACATTAATATTGCTTACCTCAACATTAATATATTTCTTTAAACTACATCCGGCTTCATTGTTTATTGTAACCGAATAGGTTGTATTCTTTTGCGGATTAACTTCTATTGAAGATGACGTATCGCCAGTGTCCCATAAATAGGAAAACCCTTCAGAGGCAGCTAAAACAATTGATTCGTTGGAGCAGATTGAGGTGTCAGGAGTCACCTCTACCGCATCGGAATTAAAAATATTTAGAGTCACCGTATCGTTAGTGATTCCGCAACGCCCGGTTGCTTTCAGGAAAATATTCACCTGGTCCGATTCAGCCTCGCCGGGGATATATACCGGATTAGCACTTTTTGTATTATACAACCTGCCGCTCCCATCATGCGACCATTTAATTTCGGTTGCATCTTCAATCGTATTCCCACTAAAATAATAAGAGGACATACTACACAGATTTATTACCTTGTCTTTAAGATTAACAAGGGGCTTAGCAACTATATTTAATTTTAAAGTGTCGGAGGTGGTGCATAAACCATAACGCGAGCATGAAAAGACAATGTCAACAACTCCTGATTCATTTTTTGCAGGCACATATTCCGGCGACAGGGTATTTGTATTCAGTAAAGAGCCTTCACCATTGTGCAACCACTCGAACTCAGTAGCATTCCGGATGGTTGGTTCTGTAACAATATAGTTTTCATTCGTACAAATCGTATCGGCCTTAATGGGCATTTCTACCTTCGGTGCATCCATAATGTGCAAGGTAAGTGTGTCTGATGCAGCCTGGCAAGAAAGTATCCCCCCCAGTTTCAAAACTATATTTACTATACCCTTTTCACCGCCGGCAGGAATATATAAAGGAGTCAATGTGCCGGTTTGCAGCAACTGCCCCTGCCCGTCATGTTCCCACTCAAACTCGGTAGTGTTGTTGGTATAGGCATTGATCACCCTGAAATCCTGGTTTAAACAAATCGTATCATCGTCTCCGGCATAAACAACTGGCTTCGGCAAAACGGTAATTTCAATACTGTCGGTCAGGGTAATTGAGTTTTCGATGTCTGTTACCGAGACAAGATACGTTGTGGTAACAGCAGGAAATGCTTTCGGGTTTACAGTATTGCTATTAGACAAAGTATTTTCATTGTTCCAATTAAATTGCAAATTATTATACCCATTCTGTACAATTTGGATGTTTAGTTGTACCGTATCGCCTTCACAGGTTATATCATTGTCAACAAAAATGTTGATGCTTTCCAGTTGGGCATACGAAATATGAATGCCTGAAAGAACTGTTAACAGTAAAAAAAGAATCCTCATACTCATATTTTGCCATTTTTAACTGGTTGTATTACAGGTTGTCAAAGTACAATCAATGATCAATAAAAATTAAATATTGTTTTACGAAGCCTGAAACTTTTAATGTTATTACGCCAACGTGGATGTGCATCCTCATGACATCATCAGGCAGAGGCCGTAACCGGTTTCTGAAATAATGAATCAGTCCACAAATCAAAATAGTTTGTGGGAATTAAAAATATGTAAAATATCTTGTAAGATCAAATAATCTATTTCCATTTATGAACATTATTGTGTTTATAAGGAATATTGACTGTTTATTATTACTCCATTGCATAAAAGTCCCTCTAAAAGGCAGGTTCTGTAAATAAGTCAGTAGTTTTTTCAAGGTGCTGTATAATGTCTGATCTTTCACAAATAAAGGCATGCTTTCAGTACAATAAAAAATTTATTTCCATCTATTTTATTAAAAACTTTAATAAAATTTAACTTTTTGCTAACATGTTTGTACATTTACATGAATTAAACTAGCTAATAGATCTAAATTATGTCCGAGAAAATTTATAATAGAAGGGCATTTATAAGGATTGGTGCATCCGGTTTGGGGAGTGCCATGCTTAATTGGTCTTCTTTTGCTAACGCTAACGCCCCTGGTAAAATAAATTATCTTCAGTTACAACAGTTTAGGCTTAAAGTCCCGGAATGGGTCGTATATAATGATGGGAGTTTCGACCTTATAACCGATTCTGTTATGCTCAAAGGATGCCGTCCGGCAATAGACGGGCAGGCTATTATGTCAAAGAATGTCTTTCTTGGCGACTCACCTAAAGGGAAAAGGATCGTTTATGAGCTACGGAACGGGTTTTTAATGGTCGACCTGAAAATAAATGATGATTCTGCCTCAATAAGCGCTGAGCTTAGCGGATTCAAGAATACCCCTGAATGGTTTTACCCCATATCCCATGCTAAAATTGAAAATGCAGATTCTTTTTATAAACAAGGCCTCCTGTTCGATCATCACACAGGTATAATCCAATTATCTAATACCAATCAGTTGATTCCCTGGGACCCTAATAAAACAGGGAACTGGTCGCACGATTCCTACCTTACTTTTGCCTTGTTTAATAAAAAGGATACCCTTGCCGTAGGGACATTTGAGCATAATGCCTTTATGCACCGTAGCACTATTTACAGCAGGTCGCACCAGCGGGAGATATTGAACCTGACATCCGACCCAAGCTTCCTTTATTTTGAGTCCGGGTTTTTAATGGAGAAAATCCCCCTAACCAATGATTTTATTAAATTGCCTGATATACATTTTATTTTTGGCAATAAACCTTTCAAAACACTCCAACATTTATCGTGGGAAATAAGTAAAATTTCGGGAGCGCGTAACGGCCTATGCTCCTGTTACCACTGGAGTCACCATAAAAGCCAGTCTAAGGCATTTTCTTTCAAGGACTTAAGAGGCCAGCTCGATTTCTTGAAAAAATTAAAGCCGCAAATCCCGTTCCAGGCAATACAAATCGATGATGGTTATTGCATACATGGCGATTGGCTGGACCCGAATAAAAACTGGCCGGGAGGATTAGACCGGGCAGCCCGGGAAATATATCAATACGGGTATAAAGCCGGGATAAATATCGCCCCTTTTAAAGTGGATGAAAACAGCAACCTGTTCCGCAAACACCCTGACTGGATGGTTAAAGGGCGCAACAATAGGCCTTTGCCGAAACAATTAATATCAGGGGCAAAGCAATACATTCTTGACACTACCCACCCGGGTGCTCAAAATTACATCAGGAAAGTATTCAGGACGCTGAGGAAGCTGGGATTCACTTTTTACAAAACAAGCCACATGGACTGGGGGTTAAGAGACTCATCGATGATGAAACGGGCAAACCCCAGGTCTACATCCATGCAAATTTACCGGGATATCCTGGCAATAATCCGCAAAGAGATGGGTATCGGAAGTTTCTGGCTTTGCAGCGATACCCCATTGCCTGCGGCAATAGGTTTTGCCGATGGCATGCTGATGACTGACCAGGGGCAACTCTCATGGTTGAAAAATAATATCCCCAAAATAATCAATGATTATTACCTTGCACATTATTATAATAATATATTTTGGCAAAACGACCCGGGTATTATATCATTAAGTAATAAGCACTGTGAGCTTTCTGAAGATGAAAAAATAAGCATTGCCCTTTGGAATGGAATTATGGGTGGCACAATCAGTACCACAGATACTACGGAAACTTGGACAGAAAAGCAAAAGGAATTGTTCCTCTTTTTAGAGCCTTCCGACCGTCCAAACAATGCCTTGTTGCCATTCTGGCCAAGTACAACCGAAATTAAGGTTGCCGCCAAAAGGTATGTCCCTCTTGGAAGTTGGAGTGTGTTGTTTTTCAATGATAAGGACACCCCGGTTCATAAAACCTATGACATTACCGAACTTATTGGAGAGGATAGGATGTACATTTTTTCATGGATGCCTGCAGAAATAAAATATTTGGGCAAGAAAGGAAAGATTGAGGTTGAACTCCAACCACACCAATCGCAACTGTTCTATTTGTCGAAGTCGAACACCCCTCCGCCCAAAGGCCTTACCCTGGGAGGCAAATTGCCCGAAGAACCGACTTCGGGTTCTAAAAAATCTGCCAAACTTTTGAGTATTACCAAAAAGTAATTATCTTTGCAACCGCTTTTGAGGAAAGGGTATTTCATTGAAATAAAAGATATATTGCGGGGTGGAGTCCCGAGCATTCGTGAGTAGCTCGTTGGGCCTATGTTCGCAACAGGCTGATGCCAGTTGAAAAAACAGTGTTCTTTTAAAATAAAGATATTTAAAATATATTGCGGGGTGGAGTCCCGAGTACTCGGGAGTAGCTCGTTGGGTTCATGTTCGTTAACTGGTTGATACCAGTTGAGAAAAACAGTGTTCTTTTAAAATAAAGATATTTAAAATATATTGCGGGGTGGAGTCCCGAGTACTCGGGAGTAGCTCGTTGGGTCCATGTTCGTTAACTGGTTGATACCAGTTGAGAAAAACAGTGTTCTTTTAAAATAAAGATATTTAAAATATATTGCGGGGTGGAGCAGTTGGTAGCTCGTTGGGCTCATAACCCAAAGGTCGTAGGTTCAAGTCCTGCCCCCGCTACCAAG
>JAADGO010000005.1 GCA_013152355.1 Chlorobiota bacterium | reverse complement strand
GCAGCCCTTTTATCCATGATGTTTTGGAGTTTTTCGTTTGTGTGGGTAAAAATTGCTTACCTGGCCTACAAACCAATCACTGTTGTTGTTTTCAGGCTCGCTATTTCAGCAGGTATCCTGTTCCTTTTCGCAAAGGTAATCGGGCGGCTTCAACAACCTTCAAAAAAGGATTTCCTCTGGCTTTTGCTAATGGCTTTTTTCGAGCCGTTCCTCTATTTTATGGGAGAAAGTTTCGGGTTACTTTATATCTCATCAACAGAGGCTGCTGTAATTATTGCTACTATCCCCTTGTTTTCGCCTATCCTTGCATGGTATTTCTACAAAGAAAAACTTTCGTGGATGAATTCTCTGGGGTTAATAATTTCTTTTGCGGGTGTTGCATTGGTTGTCTTAAATAAAACATTTGGGGTTTCAGCATCACCAAAGGGTATACTCCTTGAATTTTTAGCGGTATTTGCAGCAGTTGGTTATGCCACCGTATTAAAACATATAGCAACCCGCTATAACGCACTTACAATTATTGCCTACCAAAATTTCCTTGGGTTTTTAATGTTCCTTCCATTATGGCTGGCAACCGACCTAAACGATTTTATAAATACCCCGTTCCATGCCCGGGCTTTTCAGGCAATTATCCTGTTGTCGATTTTTGCCTCCTCCCTGGCATTCATGTTTTTCACTTACAGTATGCGGCACATGGGCATTAACCGCACCAATATTTTTGTTAATGCCATACCTGTTTTTGTAGCTGTTTTTGCATACCTGATCCTGGGAGGGAGATGAACTCAGCCTGCAAAAAATGATTGGGATTACTGTTGTTATTGCCGGGCTTTTTATGGCTCAAATTAAAAAAAGGATATGGTACAGCGCATAGGGGCAAGGCAAAAGTTAAGAGATTCAAGCCGGAATGAGATGATTGACACAACATACAAAACTCCCGGGGAGCTAAAAGCCCTCACCGGCAAAACTCGTGCTGAAACAGCATCGTTCCTGAAAAAACTTCGAAAGAAGAGGCCCAAACAGCTCGACAATGTTGTTCACAAACTGCACTGCGAAGCCTTTGAAAAATTTGATTGCCTTGATTGTGCCAATTGTTGCAAAACCATTGGCCCACGGCTGACCGGTAAAGACATTGAACGGCTGGCAAAATACCTGAAAGTAAAACCTTCCGGGTTTATCCGGCAATATGTAGAGGTTGACGAAGACAATGATTATATTTTTAAGGAACACCCCTGCCCGTTTTTACTGCCCGACAATTATTGCATGGTTTACGAACAACGCCCCAAAGCGTGCCGTGAATACCCCCATACCGACCGGAAAAGGTTTTACCAGATATTAACCCTGTCGCATAAAAATTGTGAAATATGCCCGGTGGTGTTTGATATTGTTGAAGAGTTGAAAAAACAGAGCTGGTAGAATGGGCCCCTGCACATTATTCATCTTCCATCAGGGTTAATATATTCCTGTATGAGTTGTACCGTTCCCTCAAAAATGCTTCGTTTGCATATTTTTCTGCTTTGTTGGCTCCTCCCAGGTAATAACGCTGAAACCAGGGCAGCACAGTTAAAACAGCCTCAAAGAAGGAGTACCTCCGGCTCAGGAGTATTGACAGGTAGAGTAACCCTCCCGTAAGGGCCATTGAATTTACTGCTTCTTTAACCTCTCCTGCATACAATTGCCCCGAACCGGGAATAATGAGGCTTAACACCCACGCTGTTTTAGGGTTGTATCTCCCCCCCCATTTCCTGATAGCATCAAATTCATCTTCCATTAGTGCCACTTTTTCTTCCCGCCCCATATACTCCAGGCATGCTTTAAAGGCTTCTTCTGCCTGTTGGTTCTCATTCATGCCAAAATAGGCAATCCCGGCGTAAAAATTTGCTTTTATTTCCTGGCTTGGGGATAACATCGTATCCAGGTTCATTAGCTCTGTAAGAGCCGGCATGTAGCGGGACTGCAAAATGTTGTTGAACGCTTTTCCCAGGACAGCTTCTGTTTTTATGCTATCCGAAGATGACGCAAAATAGGATTTATCGAAGAATGTATTGCTTAAGGCATAATCTTTTGTATTAAAATAACATTGGGCAATTTTTAAATAAATCAAATCCTGGTTCTCAGCCCCAAAGAATACCGCACGGTTGTATTCTTTTGCAGACAACTGATAATTACCCAATTCAAATTGCCGTCCTGCAAAAGATATAACTTCATCAAGGTGCTGAGCAGATAACTGTTTAGCCGATGTAATGCTAATAATCAGGCAACAAAATATTGCGGGCTTTCGTAGTAAGTTCATCTTCTTGTCGTTGATTATATTTTTTTGCTGCCTGGAAGCTGCCATAAATATTACCTGAATAATACCCTGCTGTTATTGCCCCCATAGCCCAGGGGTATACATTTTTACTGCCGTAATTTTTAAATGCCCTGTAAGTAAGCCATCCCGACAATGATGTTAACAGAAAAGAAACAACACCATCCTTCCATTGTTTTGAATAAACTTTACCGCTTCCGGGAAAAATTGCTGACATTGACGCAGCCAAAATAGGTTTTTTATACGTAATCATATTACTCTCCCTAACAATATTCACAAGCGACTTATTCAGTATACCCGTATTCCTGCTCACAAATAAATTTGCTCCTTCCCAATCCTTCTGTATCAACTGCAGGCCTAATATATAATCGGGTTTATCAGAAAAAAAACGGTTGCGGTTCAGAAAGTCCTCTCC
Source organism: Chlorobiota bacterium (assembly GCA_013152355.1). Lineage (GTDB taxonomy): Bacteria > Bacteroidota > Bacteroidia > Bacteroidales > Prolixibacteraceae > JABMQB01. Next base: position 31,810 of record JAADGO010000005.1, on the reverse strand, counting down.
TTCTTTATACCGTTTATTTGAAATCAGCCCATCAATATATTCTGCCCCAAACTCCTTTGGCATAACCTCAACATCCAATGTGCCATATAGCCTCCTGTAACTGCTTAAAGCAGACTCAAACTGATTGGTGCGGCAATAGGATTTAAAAAGGAAAAGATAAGACAATGTGTCTTTAGGGTGCAAAAAAACAGCACGTTCAAATTCCTGAGCAGCTATATCGTATTGCTTTGTATTATAAAGGAACTTCCCAAACCTGGCCGAATTATCATGGTTGTAATAATCCTGGGCAAATGAATTAACAACAGTTAAAACAAAAAGGAAAGTAAAGCTAATGTTCAACCGGATCATATAATTTCCCTGTTTTTTTATGAATAGGATAAGATGCCGGCGAAGCAAGAGGATGGCAACGCATTAACCTATCCGAGATTTTAAGTAGTGCAATAATGGTGTTCTTTTCCTCCGACAAACACTCCATAGAATATACAGAGCACGAAGGGTAGAAAACACATGCATCAATATCTTGTGACGAAATAAATTCTTTATAAAACAAAAATAATAAAGAGGCGGTTGCTTCCAACTCATTTTTACTCTGTTTTAAATGAATGGAATAATCGGCATCCTCTTCCAGTTTAAACAAATGCTCTACCTGCTTTATATCGTTATGCAGTTGTGAGAATGCAACATTCGGGAAGCATAAAAACAACAGGGGCAATATTGGCAGGTAAAAAATTCTCACAAGGTTATTAGTTTTTATAAATTGGATAATCGTACAAGTTATTATTGCCTTCCTCATTTAATACAATATTTTCAAACTGTATTATCTGATACATCTTCTGCCCTTGTATATAAGAAACAGACAGAATCTCGGTAGGGATATTTACCCCTTTTACGTATATATATTTTTTATAAATCTGCCTGCTCAGCAATTGCCCTTCCGAATTATGAATTAGTACAGCAAACAGTTTTTTCTCTTTTGTTGAAATGTATATATTCCCTACCGGGGAGTCAATTCCTTCAGGCGGCGACCAGGTTGTCACAATTAAGCCCTTACCTTTTTCAACATCCGAAATAAAAAAACGGGAACTCTTTAAACCATAATCAACAAGCTGTTCATTCAGGATAAAATGGAATACCGAAAACTCAGGTTTTAATGGCGAATAGGTAGTTGAACGAAGTGTGTCGTTTACAAAACGGTACAAAAGGGTATCATGCGAAACAAAAAGTTGTTTAGCCGGGAAACTGATGTCATAAACAATCTTTTTTGCATTCTGGTCATAAAACACCCTCCCTTTTGTAAACTGAAATGTACTGTCGATATTTTTTACTTTAATCGTAATATCTGCTTTCAGCCGGTATGCACTTTGACTAAAACAATTATAACCAGTAAAAATGCTAAAAAATGCAACAGCAAGTAGTTTCAACCAATAATACATCCTTTTAAAATTAAATAGCTACAAGTATGAGTCTAATTCATACTTGTAGCTATAATTTTTTTTACTGTGAACAGTTTTGTTAATATCCAGTGCTGGTGGTTGCAACCCCAAAAGCAACAACATAAATTACTACAGACACTGCGGTGCCGGCAACACACCCCCAAAAGGCTTTTTTGGTCTGTTCTTTATTTTCATCGGTCATTATGTAAACCACCAATACACCAATTATCCCGAAAACACATCCCCACAAGAACGAAGGGATTCCCAGGGCAAGCTCATCCGGATCCTGTTGCATTGAGAGAGACGCAGAGGCACTTACCTTTGAAATCAATTCGCTGTTTTCTTTTTCCAGGTCAGTGTAAGTTACTCCCTCATTATCAGCAACAAACTGAGTGAGGTCGTTTATCTCTGCAAATGCATCATAGACCTCAGAATCGTTGAACGCAAGGATATCATTAACAACATCACTTGACGACTCTGCTTTAAAATGAATTGGTGTATAGCCAAACGTTTGCAGGTTTAGCATTAGTACGCCTAAAAAAATACTTACGATTCTTAATAATCTCTTTTTCATCTGTCTTAAAATTATTGAAGGTTAGCCAGAGGTTTTTTAGAATTAAAATAACCTCAGAATATATTTTATCTATAAACAAATATAATAATATTATAAATCAAAGATGTCCTTATTTGAAAAAAAAGGTACTCAAAAATATTAAAAAGCAGGTTTTATGGTTTTTATTCTGAATAGGTTACCAGGAAGTTGCCTGAAGTTAAAATGAGAATCTACGAGAAACATCCTGATTTCATTAGGCTTCATCTATTTTTTATTCCGTCCCGATGTTAGGGGTGCAATAAAAACCGGGCTCCCCGAGTCCTAAAAGCAATATAATCCTCTCGAAAACCCCCTTCAACTTTAGACAGCCTCAAGGAAATGGGGAAAGATTCCGGGGAATAAGAAACTGTTTAAATTAGTGGCCATGCCACTTATAATAAAAACTTATATTTGGCGTTAGTTTTGGAATACTATTAATAGCTTATGACATCAAACAGGTACATCTTTATACTTCTTTTATTTTTTTCGGTTAAATCTTTTGGTCAGATTGGGGGTGAAAGTACATATCAGTTCCTCGAACTAACCAATTCGGCCAGGGTTGCTGCACTGGGCGGAAACCAGATAGCCATAAATGATTCTTCAGACCTGAACCTACCATACCACAATCCTTCATTACTGACCGCAGGCATGAAAGGCCAGTTTTTAATCAATTATGTCAACTATTTTGCCGATGTAAAATATGGTTATGCTTCGTATTCGCCTACCCTGAATATCCCCGGGAATGTTGCGTTTGGCATGCACTATATTAACTATGGCAAATTCAGGGAAGCAACTGAAGAGGGCTCCCTCACAGGGAATACGTTCAAAGCTGCCGAATATGCCCTGAACCTTATTTACTCGAACCAATACAAACGCTGGCACTACGGAATAAACCTGAAACCGGTACTTTCGATATTTGAAAGTTACCAGTCGGTTGGGCTTGTTGCCGACCTGGGGATAAGTATCAGCAGTAAAAAAGGGTTAACCACAGTGGCGTTCGTAGCAAGGAATATTGGCGGGCAGATTACCCCCTACTACAAAAACGGGCATATTGAGCAGGTCCCTTTCGATTTGCAATTTGGTGTTTCCAAGCGGTTGGAACATGCCCCGTTGGTTCTATTCCTGACTGCCCAGCATCTGAACCGGTGGAATCTTGCCAATCTTGAGGACGACAAAAATTCAGCAACAGATGAATATTCATTTTACGGGCCAACCGAAAGCTTTGGCAAACAATTGATGCGCCATATTGTGTTTGGGATAGAACTTTTGCCCTCGGATAACTTTACGATAAGGGCAGGCTATAATTACCAACGCCGCCAGGAACTGGTGTTTGGCGAAAAAAATTCGACAGTGGGCTTTTCTCTTGGGTTTGGGTTTAAAGTAAAACGTTTTAGGTTCGATTTCGGGACAAGCCGTTTCCACCTGGCCGGCTCGTCCAATTTATTTTCTATGGCAATTAATTTGTCTGAAAATTTTTAATCCCGAAGCCAAACTTAAATAGTGGTTCTTCACTATCGTAAGGCACATCTGCCTTTTGATTCCGGACGGCGTCCATTGACGAAGGCAGTTCAAATGGTAATTTGCCTTTGGGCTCTACATTGCCAAACAGTACTTCACAAACGGATTTATCACTTGCGCCAAAATCGGCAATCAATACTTTCGCTTTACCTGCAATCTCAGGAATGACAGCAGGGCGGTCTAAATATATATCAACAATGGTTGGGACAGTATTTAGCAGGTTGATGATTTTATCTTTTTCCTTTCCTTTGAAATCTAAGTCTCCATGGTGAAATCCTTTTGCAAACGGATTGTTGGTTTCAACAGGATACCACGGCGTATTCACTCTGATAATTGCTAAATCGGCTTCCCGGGGAGTTTCTACGATGGTGGCATAACTGGCAACGATAGAACTGTCGATATTTTCTATATAAATTTTCAGTTTATTTTTTTCAAGAGGAAGCAAGCCTCCTTCGTTTTTTAGTAAAGTCATAGCTTGCTGCTGGCTTCTTTCGCCAAGTTTACGGGATTTTTCATTCCCGAATACCTCACCTACTTTATTTTCATCTACAAAAGGGTTGTCAAAAAGCCCTAATTGGAATTTTTGCCTCAATAGCCTTTTTACAGAAATATCGATACGCTCTTCGGAAAGCTTCCCTTCCTTAACCAGCTGAACAACTAATTCGGGGCGGTTTTCTCCGCCAAACTGGTCGCACCCGGCCTCTATAATTTTTAAAACCCTTTCTGCTTCGCTTAAATGCTCTGCCCCCCATGCCCTTGCATGCCAAACTATGCCCGGGCCCAATGGAAGGTCTGTGACCAAGCCCCAATCCGTACAAACCACCCCGTTGTATTTGTAATGCCCGCGCAATAAGCCTGTAATTATCATTTTGTTGTATGCCATTGCAACATCCTCATCGGTTTGCCCTTTTGGCACTCCGTAATAGGGCATAATAGCTGCTGTATGAGCCTCAAATGCAGCCTCAAACGGAATAAGGTGGTAATCGAAGTTCCCGCCGGGGTAAACCTGCCCTTTTTGAAATTCAAAATGAGGGTCTAAACCGTCCTTTTGAGGGCCACCCCCCGGGAAATGCTTGGCCATACAGGCTATGCTTTCTTCATTGAGTACTTCCCCCTGCATGCCTTCAATATAGGCTTTGGCGAGTTTGGCGGTGAGCAGGGCATCCTCACCAAAAGTACCGCTTATTCTTGCCCATCGGGGCTCGGTAGCAAGGTCTATCTGCGGATGCAGTGCTTCCCTGATCCCAACAGCCAGATATTCCTGCCTGACAATATTGGCAAACTCTTTTACCAGTGCTGTATCGCCTATAGCTGCAAACCCAAGAGTTTCACAAAATTGAGAAAACCCCTGAGCCTCCATGGAAAAAATACTATTGCTAAAATGATTTCTCGGGTCGGATGCAATAGTAATTGGGATACCAAGCCTTGTTTGCTCTGCATATTGTTGCAAATTATTGTACCATTTGGCTAAAATTTCCGGATTGGCAGGAATCCCCCATAAATTGAAATGGGACATTTTCAAATGTGAAATATTATCTATTGCAGAAGGCATTAAGGCAGCAGGGCCTTTTGCCCCCTCTTTCTTTTCAAGCGAAGCATCTTCATTGACCGGGGCTCCGTTAATAAACATCATACCTGCCTTTTCTTCCAAGGTCATTTGTGCAAGCAAGTCGTTTATCCTTGCTTCAATTGGCTGGTTGATATCTTCGTAAACATCAAGGATGCCGTTGCTATTTAAGTCTCTGAAATAGTGCCCGTTATATTCCAGCTTAACTTTTGTCTTCTTTAAAGTGGTTTCCGAAAGAGTCCTCCTGGAAGCACCCTCTTTTTTGTTTTGGCAGTTTACCATTGTAAGAATTATGGAAAACATTAAAAGGTATCTTTTTATTTTCATTTTTTTAGTTGGTTGGTTTATAATGCAGGTTAAAGTTAAATATCAATTTAGCTATTCCTTCTTTTTAAATACCTCCTTCCTGAGGATACCAAACTTATTAAAAGAGAACCGGTGGGTAAGGTATATCTGGAGAATATTGCTGAAGAAGCTGTTAAAGAATATTGCAACCATCACCATAACCTGGTATTTTACTGCAAGTCCGGGTGGAGAACCTCCCAATATCTGGCCTGTCATCATTCCCGGAAGAGAAACAATCCCCACAGTTGCCATAGTTGCTAAATTCGGGGCTAATGATATTTTCAGGCTATTGCGTAAGTAAGGGAGTAATGCCTCATTTTTAGTCGCCCCCATTGCCAGCCTGTAATGATACTGTTTTTCGTTTGAACCAACAGAATTGTAAAAACTCTTCATGGTTACAATATTCGACTTTAAAGTATTCCCCAACATTAATCCTACCAAAGGAATCAGGTACATAGCATTAAATAGGTTTTCGAGCCGAAGGATGGCAATATTGAAATATAAAATTGTGACGGCAAGCGGGATAAGAATGGCAATCATTGAAGCGATAAATATTTTATTAACTTTTAATGATGAGCTCCTTAACAATGAATAACTGGCAGCCAGGGCCATTAGAAGTACATAAAGCAAATTGAGCCAGGTTTTATTCAATAAGAAAATGTATTTGAGGTATATTGCAACCAGCCCAAGTTGAAGGATCATCCTTAGTGCAGAGACAGCTAACTCCCTGCCAATGCCTATTTTGAGTCGCCAGGCAACAAAAAAAACCGGGGCAAGCAACAACATCCCCATTATTAAAGATACGATACCGATATTAGCAGTTTCCATTAAATGAATGTATTTCAGTTGCCCCCAGTTTTGCCCAAACGGGATCATGGCTGCTTACCAGGATTGTTTTTTTTAGTGGCATAATCAATTCCACTGCATGTTCCTTCATCTTTTTATCCAGTGCGGAAGTAGGCTCGTCAAGTAAAAGTATTGGCCTGTTGAGAGCCAGGCAAATAGCCAGTCCCAGCCGTTGGCGTTCGCCACCCGAAAGCTCACATACATTTTTAGACAGCATGGTTTCTTCAATAGCCATTTCCCCTAAAAAATGGGTTGTCAATGCTTTAAAATGTCGATTCCCCTTGTTTGATTTATAATTGCCTATTTCCTCTATTACCTGCCTGCCTGTATCAGGTGGCAGGTCTACGTCCTGGCTTAAATAAGCAATTTTACTTCTTAGATCATTAATATTCTGGGGAGTGATTTCTTTACCGGAAATAAAAATATTCCCCTTATCAGGAGGGGTAAATCCCAATAGCATTTTAAAAAGGGTTGTTTTTCCTGTCCCGGAAGAGTTATTTAGCCATGCCCGGCTATTTTCAGGTACAGACAGGCTGAAATCGCGGATAATAGGGTTCCCGTTGAATGATTTTGATATTTCCCGGATTTCAATCATAAGATATAGAATAAAATTCCGGTTATTTTTATTTTAACTTGCTTTTAATCGCTGTAACCCCGACCTGCTAAGTTTTTCTTCGGCATAAGTTTTTGTTATAGGCAATTTGTCAATACTATCCGAAGGAGAATCAAACATGGCGTCAATCATTATATTTTCGCAGATAGAGCGAAGGCCTCTGGCCCCTAGCTTAAAGTCAACAGCCTGATCGACAATAAACTGAAGTACTTCTTCTTCAAACTCGAGTTCAATGCCATCCAGTTTGAAAAGTTTAATATACTGTTTGATGACAGAATTTTTAGGCTCAGTCAAAATACTCCTCAAAACTTCCTTGTTTAACGGGTCTAAATGTGTCAAAACAGGCAAACGCCCAATAATTTCAGGTATTAGTCCAAACGATTTAAGGTCAAGAGGCGAAATATATTGCAGGAAATTTTGCTTATCTATCCGGGTGCTGTTTTTTGCTGCACTGTAACCCACAACTTTTGTGTTAAGGCGTTGGGCAATTTTCCGCTCTATTCCGTCAAATGCACCTCCACAGATAAACAGGATATTTTTTGTATTTATAGGTATGAGTTTCTGTTCGGGATGTTTACGCCCTCCTTGTGGCGGGACATTTACTACCGAACCTTCCAGCAATTTCAGCAAGCCCTGCTGAACGCCTTCGCCTGACACATCGCGGGTGATAGAAGGGTTGTCGCCTTTACGGGCGATTTTATCAATTTCATCAATAAATACAATGCCTCGTTCTGCTGCTTCAACGTTGTAATCGGCCGATTGTAACAACCGGGTCAGCAAACTTTCAATATCTTCGCCCACATAGCCGGCTTCGGTTAGTATAGTAGCATCAACAATGGTAAAAGGCACATGTAGCATCCGTGCAATTGTACGGGCTAAAAGTGTTTTACCGGTCCCGGTTTCCCCGACAAGGATAATATTTGATTTTTCAATTTCCGTTTCATCATCGTCAACCCGCTGGGTGAGTCTTTTATAGTGGTTGTAAACAGCCACTGAGAGGACTTTCTTCGCCTGGTCCTGCCCAATAACATATTGGTCGAGGAACTCTTTGATCTCCCTGGGCTTCAGCAGCTTCACGCCATCCAGGTCAAACGTATTTTCTTTTTTTATTTCTTCCCGGATAATAGAATGGGCCTGGTCGGCACAACGGTCGCATATATGGCCATCAATACCGGCGATCAGCAGTTCAACTTCTTTTTTTTCCCTGCCGCAAAATGAACACTTATCTATATCCCCCTTATCGCTCATTTTAAGGTAATTTTATTTATTCCGAACTAATATTTCATCGATCATACCGTATGCAACAGCTTCCTCCGAGGTCATCCAGTAATCGCGGTCGGCATCTTTTTCGACCTGTTCAAATGATCTCCCGGAATGCTCGGCTATGATAGTATAGAGTTCTTTTTTTACTTTCAATATCTCCCTGGCAGTAATTTCAATATCAGAAGCCTGCCCCTGGGCGCCGCCCATTGGCTGGTGGATCATTATCCTGGAGTGTTGCAATGCCGAGCGTTTACCTTTTTCCCCGGCAGTCAATAAAACTGCCCCCATGGAAGCTGCCATCCCTGTACAGATTGTGGCAACATCGGCACTTATATACTGCATGGTGTCGTATATTCCAAATCCGGCATGTACCGAGCCTCCGGGAGTATTAAAATATATCTGGATATCTTTGCCCGAATCAGTCGATTCAAGGAATAAAAGTTGTGCCTGGATAATATTTGCAACAGTATCGTCAATCGGGATGCCTAAAAATATAATCCTGTCCATCATTAACCGTGAAAAGACATCCATTGATGCAACGTTCAGTTGCCTTTCTTCAATAATGGTTGGCGAAATATAATTCCCGTACAACGAAGTATACCGGTGCATAGTCAGGCTGCTTATCCCGGCATGCCTGGTCGCATATTTTATAAATTCTTTTCCTGGCATAATGTTTTATCCTCCTTGTTTAAACATAACCTTACGAACCCAATGTGGCAGCAACAATATAAGCTCCCATCAATTCGCAGATGTACAAAGTTATAAAAAATGTTATTGGTATGTCATTCAGTAAGAAAAGTATTTTATTTCATCATTTCAGAAAACTCTTCCTGTGTTACCTCAACTTCTTCAATATTAACTTTTTCTTTTACTGTTTTAATTATTTTGTCTTCGTATAGCTTCTTGTAAATTCTTTCTTTCTCTTCTTCTTTTTCAAGCATCATTTTTGCAAAAGAATCCAGCTGCTCCGGTGTAACATTGTACATCCCGTATTGGTTGAACTGAGCAAAAGAAATTTGGCGTGCCAGCTCCATTGCTTCATCTTCGGTAACCGATATTTCATTCTCTTTAGCAAGGAAATCTTTTATTAATTGCCACTTGAGGTCTTTTACAAAGTTGCCAAAATCATTTTCGATCTGCTCTTCGGTCAGTTCTTTATTGGTTACTTTAAGCCACCTCTTCAGGAATGCCTCAGGTAGTTCAATATTTGTTTTTTCAAGGAGGATGTCCCTTGTATCCTGGGTAAATTTATTATCAGACGAATAGGCAAGGTTGGCAGCTATTTCAGTTTTTATTTTTTCACGGAATGCTTCAATGGTTGTAATTCCCGAATCTTCACCGTAAACTTTTTTAAACAGTTCTTCGTTTACCTCAGCTTTTTCGAATTGTAGTATTTCGGTAATCGTATAATTAAACTTTGCATTGAGGGTTTCAGCTTCTTCGTGGCTGATATTCAGCATGTGCCCAACCTCATGCCGGTTGTCAAAGGCTTCTACCGGGTCGAAAACCAATGTGTCACCTTTTTTCCTGCCGATGAATTCTTTTTTTATGCCTTCGTCTTTTATAATATCAACGGCTATTAAAACCCCCGAAGGGCTGATGCCTCCTTCCAGCACATTGCCTTCATCGTCAAGTTGGGCAAAATCGCCTTTTACCGTTGCTTTTTCAACCACCTCATCAATAGGCTTGTTGCTGCCAAAACTTGCAGTAATATCTTCAATCTGGCGGTCGATCATTTTATCGTCAACTTTAATGACGTGGTATTTATATTTGCTGCGTTTATCAAGTGTTACCTTTATTTCGGGAGCTATCGCCACATCAAAAACAAATTCGAATTCCTCATCTTTTTCCCAATCGATTGGTTTTTGCTGCCCCTCATTTGGAAGAGGTTCTCCTAAAATAGGCAGTTTCTCTTCAACAATGAATTTTGAGAGGCTTTTCGAAAGCACCTTATTTATTTCTTCGGCCAGGATGGCTTTGCCAAAGCGTTTTTGGATTAACCCCATTGGTACTTTCCCCGGCCTGAACCCCGGGATTGATGCTTTCTGGCGGTAATCTTTTAATACGTCATTTACCGATCCTTCATAATCAGCCTTTTCTATTAAAACTTTTATGACGGCATTTGTTTCGTCAATATTTTCTTTTGTGACATTCATGATTTGCTACTTAATATTCGCGAACAGTGTATAAATAAAACCGCCAATGCTTTCTCTTTTCAGGAAAGACAGGCGGTTAGTTTTTTTTATGCGTACAAACAGGCTCAGGCGAAGAAACAATTTTACAGATCAACTCCTAAAGCCAAGTACCCCGGGACAGGCTTCTATCCAGTCCTTTTTTATTAGTGCGGACGAAGGGACTCGAACCCCCACGCCGTATGGCACTAGATCCTAAGTCTAGCGCGTCTACCAATTCCGCCACGTCCGCAATTTGCGGCGCAAAGCTAATAATTTTTTTATACGTGCGGAAATTTTTTTTATTATCGTAACGATTCCCGCAGTTCAAAATTCTGCCCCAGGTAAACCCGCCTCACCTCCTCGTCATTCGCTAAATCTTCAGCTGTCCCGGCTTTCATTATTGAGCCTTCGAACAAAAGGTAAGAACGGTCGGTAATCGACAAAGTTTCATGGACATTGTGGTCGGTAATCAAAACACCAATACCTTTTTCTTTTAATTTAAGTACAATTTGCTGTATATCTTCCACTGCAATTGGGTCAACGCCTGCAAAAGGCTCGTCTAACAGGATAAACTTTGGGTCGATGGCCAATGCCCGGGCAATTTCAGTCCTTCGCCGTTCGCCACCCGAAAGTTGATACCCTTTGCTTTTCCGTATATGCTGAAGCCCAAATTCTTCCAGTAACGACTCCTGTTTCTCTTTCTGGTATTCTTTAGTATAATCGGTCATTTCCAATACCGCCTTCAGGTTATCTTCAACACTTAACTTGCGAAATACCGAAGATTCCTGCGCCAGGTAACCGATCCCTTTTTTTGCACGTTTGTACACAGGCAGCTTTGTAATATCCTCATCATTGATGAATACCTTTCCTGAAAAAGGTTTTATCAACCCAACAATTATATAAAAAGATGTGGTTTTCCCTGCCCCGTTAGGCCCCAGCAGCCCAACTATCTCGCCCTGCTCAACATGGAAGCTTACATCTTTCACCACAGTCCGTTTGCGGTATTTCTTTACAATCTTCTCGGCACGTAAAATCATGCTATATTATATTTCATCTAATTGTTTGTCCAGTTTCTTTACAACCCTGCGAGAGATGACGATACCAATTTCATAAAGGAATATCAAGGGGAAACATACCAATATCTGGCTGAAAATATCGGGGGGAGTAATGATGGCCGACAGCAACAACAAAACTACGTAAGCATGTTTACGGTACTTCTTCATCGATTCTGGCGTAAGCAACCCTACTTTACTTAAAAAATAAACGAATACAGGCAACAGGAATACGATGCCTGAAGCCAGGCTAATGGTGGTTACTGTCCCGATATACGAAGTAAGGTTAATTTTATTGCCTACCTCGCTACTTACATTATACGACCCCAAAAAATGTACGCTTAACGGCACAATTAAAAAATAGCCGAAAAGTATCCCGATAATAAAAAGAGAAGTAGTGTAAAAAACAGCCCCTGAAGCAGCTTTTTTTTCTTTGTCGTAAAGTGCCGGGCTTATAAATTTCCAGAATTCGTAAAAAACTACCGGTGATGCAATAATCATCCCGGCAACAATCGAAGTCCAGATATGGGCCGAAAACTGCCCCGCCATCTTAATACTTATTAATTCCAGATTTTTCTGGTTTATCTTAATGGCCTCAGACCCTATTAAGTCTCCCAGTTTTACAAACATCCTGTTCGTCCAGAAATCAGGGGTTTTTGGGTTAAGCAGCACAACATTAAAAATGAAATCTTTCATTATGAATGCTACTATTGAAAATATTACAATAACTATTGCCGAACGAATAATGTGCCAACGCAATTCTTCAAGATGTTCTAAAAAAGACATTTCCCTCTGGGTTGAGTTTTTCTTTTTAATGGCTTTTTTCTCTCTGTTAATGTCCTCGCTCATTCATCTACAGTATAAATATTACTCATAAAAACTCTACAAATATAATCACTTCAAAACATTTCATGTTTGTATACTTTTTTTTTTATTGTAATTTCAATCCATGAATAAGAATATTTTTTCAAATAGCTTTTGTCATTTTACTTACTTTTAATAAATTAGAATTAATTTTGAGGAAATTAGGGGTATTACAGTTATGTATAAAGAAGTTTCGTTAACAGAACACCTGCATGAATATTTTGGATTCGACAGATTTAAAGGGGAGCAGGAAGAAGCAATAAAGAACGTTCTGGAAGGTAATAATACTTTTGTACTTATGCCTACCGGTGGAGGTAAGTCATTAATTTACCAGTTGCCGGCATTGTTAATGGAGGGCACGGCAATCGTAATCTCACCATTGATTGCATTAATGAAGAATCAGGTTGACTCGATAAGAGGGTTTGGGACAGCAGATAACATTGCACACTTCCTGAATTCTTCGCTAACAAAAGCAGCCATACAGGAGGTAAAAGAAGATGTGCTTGCAGGGAAGACCAAGTTATTGTATGTCGCGCCCGAATCGCTTACGAAAGAAGATAATATAGAGTTTCTAAAACGGGTGAAAATTTCGTTTTATGCAATTGATGAAGCACACTGTATTTCGGAGTGGGGCCACGATTTCAGGCCGGAATACAGGCGCATCAGGCCTATTGTAAACGAAATAGGGCCTTCTCCGGTAATCGCCCTTACAGCTACAGCCACCGCAAAGGTTCAGCACGATATTCAAAAAAACCTTGGTATTCTTGATGCAAATATTTTTAAAGCCTCATTTAACAGGGCAAATTTATATTATGAAGTCCGCCCGAAAATAAAACCTGAAGCCCAGATTATAAAATTTATCCACCAGAACCATGGGAAATCCGGGATTATTTACTGCCTGAGCCGCAAAAAGGTTGAAGAACTTACTGAAACGTTACTGGTAAACGGGATAAAGGCATTGGCTTACCATGCAGGGATGGATGCAGCTACCCGTTCGTCTAACCAGGATAAATTTTTAATGGAGGAAGTTGATGTCATTATTGCCACTATAGCATTTGGGATGGGGATCGACAAACCCGATGTGCGTTTTGTAATCCATTATGACATCCCTAAAAGCCTTGAGGGCTATTACCAGGAGACCGGAAGGGCAGGGCGCGACGGCGGCGAAGGGAAGTGTATAACCTTTTACAGTTATAAAGACATTCAGAAACTGGAAAAATTTATGCATGGGAAACCGGTAGCCGAACAGGAGATCGGCAGCCAGTTGCTTTTAGATACCGTTTCGTATGCCGAATCTGCAATTTGCAGGCGTATTATTTTATTGCACTATTTTGGCGAAAAGTATGAACAGGATAATTGTGGGAATTGCGATAACTGCCTGAACCCTAAAGAGCAAATTGACGCATCAAAAGAACTGGTTATCGGACTAAAAGCAATTGTCGAGGTAAAAGAAAAATATAAAGCTGAACATATTACCAACATTTTAGTAGGGAAAAAGACGGCGGCAATAAAATCGTTCAGGCAGTATACGCTTGACTCCTTTGGTGCCGGGCAGGGGTATGACGAGCATTTCTGGAATGCTATTTTCAGGCAGGCTATGATTGCAGGATTTATCAATAAGGATATTGAAAATTACGGGTTACTGAAAATTACTGAAAAGGGGCATGCCTTTTTAGAGAACCCCACTACTTTTATGTTAGTACGAAACCACGAGTACAAGGAAGAAGGTGATTCATCTGAGGCTTACGGTGCCCCGGCCGGTGCAACAAGTGGCGACCCTACTCTGTTTGCCATGTTAAAAGACCTCAGGAAAAGGACAGCCCAAAAACTTAACCTTCCGCCATTTGTTATTTTCCAGGACCCTTCACTGGCCGACATGTCTATTCAATACCCAACGACCATGGAAGAATTACAAAAGATGCATGGAGTTGGACAGGGGAAAGCCAGGAGGTACGGGAAAGAGTTTATTCAGCTCATAAGGCAATATGTAGAAGAAAACGAAATTGAACACCCACTGGACATGGTTGTGCGTTCGGTGGCTAATAAATCAAAACTAAAAGTATTTATCATCCAAAGTATCGACCGCAAAATCCCCTTTGAAGACATTGCTGCTGCAAAAGGGCTCGAAGTCAAAGACATTTTAACAGAAGTGGAGGCGATCGTGAATTCGGGAACCCGCTTAAATATCGATTATTATATTGATATGGTGTTGGACAAAGAGCCTCAGGAGGATATTTTTGAATATTTCAGGGAAGCCGAAGACGATTTAATCGAAACGGCATTGGCAGAGTTGGGAGAAGATGAATATTCAGAAGAAGACATGCGCCTCATGCGGATAAAATTCATGTCGGATATGGGAAATTAAAAGTTATATCTTTGCAAAAAACTTTTAAAAACATGACAGCAGCAGTAAATAATAAAATAGCCTTTAAAGTAGCCGATATATCGTTAGCCGGATTTGGACGTAAAGAAATTGATTTAGCAGAAAAGGAGATGCCCGGATTAATGGCTATCCGGGAAAGATACAGTGAGTCGAAGCCATTGCAGGGAGCCAGGATCATGGGAAGCCTCCACATGACGGTACAAACGGCAGTTTTAATAGAAACGCTAACCGCTTTGGGTGCCGAAGTCCGCTGGGCAAGTTGTAATATTTTCTCGACACAAGACCATGCTGCTGCCGCCATAGCAAAAGCAGGCATCCCTGTGTTTGCATGGAAAGGCGAGACACTTGAAGAGTATTGGTGGTGTACCGGGCAGGCCCTGGACTTTGGAGACGGGCTGGGTCCGGACCTGATTGTTGATGACGGAGGTGATGCAACATTAATGATCCACCAGGGGGTTGCTGCAGAAAAAGACATGTCGGTTTTAGACAAACCTGTTAGCGGAGAAGACGAAGCCGAATTAAATAAATTATTGAAGAAGTTGGTGCCACTGAACCCACAACATTGGCATAAAGTTGCAGCCGGGATCAAAGGGGTTTCGGAGGAGACCACCACAGGTGTCCACAGGCTGTACCAGATGAAAGAAGCCGGAGTTCTTTTGTTCCCCGCAATCAATGTGAATGATTCGGTAACCAAGTCGAAATTTGATAACCTGTATGGCTGCCGCGAGTCGCTGGCCGATGGCATAAAACGCGCTACCGATGTAATGATTGCCGGGAAAGTGGTTGTGGTTGCCGGGTATGGCGATGTGGGCAAAGGCTGTGCAAAATCTATGAAAGGTTATGGTGCAAGGGTAATTATCACCGAAATCGACCCAATATGCGCATTGCAGGCGGCCATGGAAGGATTTGAAGTGAAAACCATGGAAGAAGCCCTTGACGAAGGGAATATTTTTGTAACAACTACCGGGAATAAAGATGTAATTACTGCCCGGCACATGGCTAAAATGAAAGACCAGGCCATTGTGTGCAATATCGGGCATTTTGATAATGAGATACAGGTTGCCCAACTTGAAAAATGGGAGGGGATAAAAAAACTGAATATTAAACCGCAGGTAGATAAATACACCTACCCTGACGGGCACAGTATATTATTACTTGCCGAAGGGCGTTTGGTTAACCTGGGTTGTGCTACAGGGCATCCGTCATTTGTAATGAGCAACTCATTCACCAACCAGACACTGGCACAAATTGACCTTTGGCAAAACGATTACGAAATTGACGTTTACCGTCTGCCTAAAAGCCTGGACGAAGAAGTTGCCCGGTTGCACCTGGCTCAATTGGGTGTGAAACTTACCGAACTAAGCCAGGAGCAGGCTGATTATTTAGGCATTCCCAAAGAAGGGCCATACAAACCGGAACATTACAGGTACTAAAAGAAAATCCCAAAGGGATGGAATTAATAGCACATTACACTACAACCATGCACTGTTTAAATTAACCCCTGTTTTTAACAAAAATCTGACAGATGCTTAATAATAAGAAAGTTGTAGTTGTATTGCCGGCTTACAATGCGGCAAAAACATTAGAGGTTACTTACAACGAAATTGATTTTTCGGTTGTTGACGATGTTATATTAGTTGACGACAAAAGCAACGACAGCACTGTGGAGGTTGCAAAGTCGCTTGGCATCAAATATATAATTGTACACGAACAAAACAAAGGTTACGGGGGGAATCAGAAGTCGTGTTACAACAAAGCACTTGAACTGGGTGCAGATATTGTTATTATGCTGCACCCCGACTACCAGTATACTCCGCTTTTGATCCCCTCGATGGTGCACCTTATTGCCAATGGTTTGTACCATGTGGTGCTTGGGTCGCGCATACTGGGTAGGGGGGCTTTAAAAGGAGGCATGCCAATGATAAAATATGCGGCAAACCGTGGACTGACCTTCATCCAGAATATTTTGATGAATGCCAAGCTCTCGGAATACCATACAGGTTACAGGGCTTTCAGCCGGGAAGTATTGGAGAATATAAATTACCATGCCAATTCTGATAACTTTGTGTTCGACAACCAGATGCTGGCACAAATTTGGTATGCAGGCTACGAAATTGCCGAAATTACCTGCCCCACTAAATATTTTGACGATGCTTCGAGTATAAGTATCAGGAATAGCAGTATTTACGGGCTGGGGGTACTGAAAACAGCAGTTCAGTACCGTTTGCAGAAGTGGGGAATGATTAAAAACAAAATATTCTCTCAATAAAACCATTTTAAATTGAACAGATACCTGAAATACCTGATATTATTCTTACCCGTTTTATTTTTTATAGTTGGGATTAATTTCCATCGCGCAAAGTATGCCAACGACCCGGAATATATTTACCTGGTGAATGCCGTTGCTATTTGTATGGGGGAAAGTGTCGGGCATATTGACAATCCGGGTACAACGGTAATGCAGCTCGGGGCTGCTACCATTGCTGCTACCCATCTGTTCAATAACCCAAACAATAAAACACTTGTAAACCATGTTTTGACCGATCCTGACCGATACATTGAAGACATTCAGAATGTGTTACTTTTCCTTAATGCTCTGATCATTTTGTTATTGGGTTTGATTGCCTTAAAAAAAACCGGTTCTGTTTGGGTAGCATTATTGCTACAGCTAACATCTTTTTTCTCTGCCAATACACTCGACCACATTTGGACGAAGGTTTCTCCGGAGCCATTGCTGTTTTTTATTACGTCCCTGTTTATAATCGCCCTATTGTTTTTTTATGCCGAAAAGGAAAATCACAAATATAAATATATCATCCTGTTTTCACTTATCGTGGGTGCCGGGTTAGGGACTAAAGCCACCTTTTTGCCACTGATGATTTTCCCGTTTTTTATCTTCCCCCGGATAAAAAGTAAATTGATTTACCTGGGTGGGGTCATTGTATCGTTTGTTTTATTCACCATACCTGCCATACCAGAATACAAATCCATGTATTTCTGGTTCAGGGATTTAATCAGGCATACGGGCAAATACGGGCATGGCAAAAAAGGATTAGTCGACCTTAACACGTATTTCCCCAATATTTGGAAAATAGTAGAGGCAAACCCAATCTTCGGAATCGTTACATTTTTTTCTATTGTTGTCCTGGTTTTTGCATTCATCCGAAAAAGGAAACAAAAAACCAGGGAATCGGGCCGGGACCTTAAAATATTGTCCGGATTAGTTGCCACATCGGTTTTTGGGATTTTGCTGGTAGCTAAACATTTCCATGCCAACCACTACCTGCTGCCCGAATTGCTGCTTTCAGGAATCCTACTCTTTTTCTCATTAAAAAATATTCCTTTTGATTTGTTGCCGGAGGTTATCCATAGAGCTACACTGCCGGTAATTGTAATGGCACTATTTATATTCCTGGCATGGGCAAGGCCACCTCAAATGGAATATGCAGATCACGGGTATAAAATCACCAATGAAGAGATGGATTCGACCAACCTAATGATTGAAAGGGATTACCCGGGTTACACTAAAATTTATTATTACCCATACACCCTGAATAAATATTCGGCATTAAATTTTGGGGATGTTTATACCAAGCGTAAGCTGCTTCCTGCTTTAAAGGCCTTATACCCTGACACATACTTCTATGATTTTTATTACAACCTGATGCAAAACTGGAATGCTGAGATTTTCCTGGAAGATATAGTTAAATTTAAAGGGAATAAGATACTTGTTGTAGGAGGGCCGCGAGACGAACAGGCAGCACAGGAGATGGGAAACAGGGGAATTCCATTAAAACAGGTTTACAAAGGGCGCATTCAGGCTATTTATGAACTTGACACAATCCGGTACAACAAGCTGGTACGCCAACATTTCAGGGTTGTCCTTGAAAATATTGAATGTGATTATGAAACAATAGACGAACCCAATCATCTCTACCTTGGTTCGAATGGTAAACCTTTTGGAAAGGCCTTTACCCAAAGCGATGAAGAAGCAAGGTCGGGGAAGCATTCTCTCAAACTGGACAATAAAACCGAATATGCAGTAGAATATTACCTGGACAGCTTACAATTAGGATGCACTTATGAAGTAGAGGTATGGAGGAAAGCAGACAATTACAAAGGGAGGTTAGTTGTTACTGCAAATGATGCCAAGATTTTCTATAAGTCGCAAAATGACTTCATCACATCCGACAACAAAGGTTGGGACTTATTACGGATTAAATTTTTAGTTACAAAAGAACTAGAAAATGAAACTTTAAAGATTTACCTTTGGAACACCGGAAAAGAGACGTCCTATTTCGATGATTTTTCCATCAAAAAGATAATATATACCCAGGAAGGAAGGAATCCTTAAAAATTATATAACCTGCGATAATGAAGAATCTACTCTTAAAACTTGGAAACAATTTTTTCATTATTCCAATATTCTTTTTACTGATTGTGAAGATTCCTCATTTATACCTGCCCTATTTTTGGGATGAGGCATGGTCATATTTCCCGGCAGTATATAAGATGTATGAAACCGGCCCCGGGATGTTGCCCGGTTCGTTACCTCTCTGGGATGCAAAAGGGCATCCGCTGTTTTTCTTTTTTATCTCATCTTTATGGATGCGGTTGTTCGGCAATGAGGTTTTTACCGTGCATTTATTACCGTTACTTATTTCTGTTGCCGTATTGGTAAGTACCTATTTTATGGTCAAACGGCATTCGAACAAATGGGCTGCTAATGCTGCAGTGCTTTTATTCAGTGTGCAGTCGTTATTCCTGGCACAGGCAACCATGCTGTTGCCCGAAATGTTGATTACCCTTTTCCTTATTTTAACTATTGATTCCTATTTGTCAAAAAGATATGTGCTTTTTGCGCTTCTTGCATCATTAATGGTATTAACCAAAGAAACCTCGGTTGTTTTTGTATGTGCCTTTTTCCTCTTCCACACATTGGTTCACCTTCGACAGGGGAAAGAATCACGGAAATATATTATTGAAAGCCTGCTGATTATCACCCCGTTTTTTGTGTATGCCGGATTCCTGATTCTGCATAAAAAAGAATTTGGCACATATCTGTTTCAAGACCATGTTGGGTACATACAGTTTGACATGGCTACTATCGTTCGGAAATTAAAAATTGCTACTGCGATAATCTTCACCGGCTATGGGCGGAATGTTATCCTGGCAGCTTTAATTTACGCATTAGGTTGGATTTTAATAAAACGTAAAAAAATAGAGTTTGTAAAGCTTCTTTCGCTTATCCTGTTATTAATGCTTCTTTTTCTGGCATTCTCGGTGTTAAATTTCTACACCCAGCGTTATATGCTTAGTTTGCTTGCTTTGTATGTAATTATAGTCTCGGTATTATTATCGCAGGTTAAGTTAAAAAAACAGTATGTCACTTTTTTTATCCTTGCAATCATAACCGTTGTTCCGCTTTATTACAGTTTTACTAAAAAAACGAGCTCCGACAGCGACCTGGGCTATGTTGAGGTGGTAAAAACATATCAACAAATGGTGAAATTCTGCGAAGAAGAAAACTGGCAGGATAAGCCTATTGCCGCAAGTTTTAACATGATTTTCTGCCTTCGCAATCCTCATCTGGGGTATGTTTCTGCAAAAAAGGGATTTTCAAATGTAATGAACATGGGCAAGTTCAGGTCTGCCGAGGTATTTATTAATGAATCGACATTTTACGACTACCGCCAAGAACTTGATTCCATAAAAAATGAAAAGGTTTTGGTAAAAACCTTTAAGCAAAAGCATGCATGGGGAGAAATTTATACAAACAAAGATATTGAGTAATCCTATTTGCCTGGTTTTCTTTCTTTTATAACATAGATACCTTTCCGAGCCTTTTTATAATCGGGGGTTTCCAATAAATCATAAAATCCGGGTTTTGCCCTTACACTCCAAAATGAATGCCAAAATGCTTCTTTTGTCATGTCGGCAAAATGAATCGACCCGTGCATATATTTCTGAAACATAAAATTATTAAGGAGTATGAGTGCAATAATAATTACTACGGCAGTTTTGTACAGCCATTTCCTCAACTTCCATAATTCTGAAAGCACCAGTGCAAATGGAATAGACATCATACCATACGAATCAACCATTGGCCGTTGCCCGAATGAACCTCCATACCACCAGCACCACCAGGAAAAAGTGATATAAATATTGATAACCATAAAAACTAAAATCCCAACCGAGAACTCCTTCATCTTAAAAAACAAAATAGGGATACCCAATATCGCAATTGCCATCATTGGTGTATAAACCAGCCATCCTTTTCGGTAGCTAAACAACCCATCCAATATCTGTGGGTTGTTGAAAAAGAACCTTTCATCAACATACGAATAAAACAATAAATGATCAGTAATTACTATGTTGTAAATGAATTGTGGTATCCAAACAAGCAGGAAGGCAATCAGCATGAAGATGAACCAATGGAATTTTCTTGCTACAAATAAAAATTTCTCTTTAAGCCCATCCCATGAATAAACATTGTAGAGGAAAAAGAAAAGCAGTATAATGATATTTGAAGGCCTTATTAAAGTGATTAGCCCGGCAAGTGCCCCTAATCCAACCAAACGCTTAACAGTTTGCGATTCATGCCAGCGGATGGTATGCCAGATAAAAACAGTAATCAGCGAAAAATTATATAGGTGCGACATGGTAGCTTCGTTACTGGCATAATACGAAAGATTAGTGCCAATGGCAATGGCTAGTATGGTTAATGCCGTAATATTTTCAGAAAAGAACCTCAATAAAATCTTACGAAGGAAAATAAGGCCAAGTATAAAATAAAGAACCGCGCCAAATAATAGCGCAATGCGGTATGGAACAGAGAAACCATTGGCTTTTTCGCCTGTTATAAGGGCATATACATGCCCGGCAAAGAAAAACGGGGCATAAATAAACGACATCCCCATAGACATTTTGATTACGTTATTCCCATTGGGCAGTCTTTTTGTATAAAATCTACCATTTTCGATGGTTTCGGCTTTGTTAATTCCAATATCATGAAAAATAAAGGTGGCTGGCAGGTAAGAATAGTAATCAATTACATCGGAAGCAATGATTTTCCCGTCATCTCTCCAGAACCGGGCTGTAATAATAAAAAAGACCACCAGTAAAACACTGAAAACAATGCTGTATTTCGATAGATTCTTTTTGAACTTTGCCATGAAATAAAAGTAATAAAAGGGTGCTATGTAGCAATAGCAGTCCTAAAATGATTCATCCCTGAAACAAATTTCGAGTTTTTATCCAACCTGAAAGGAAACTGGTTCGTAATAATATTTGCTTCCGGGTCATACTCCTGCCCATATTTTAATTCAACAACCGTTTTGCCAGTTTCTTTATAAGCATATTCTAAGTAGTTCCTATTCGGGCGAAGGTTGTAATACTCCATCTGGTCATCTATGGTTATCCGGAATTTACCATTGATCGATGAAAAATAGTTCCTGGTGTATGTATTTAATAAAACAGGTTGTAATCCTGATATTTTCTTTTTTACTTCGGCCGGGAAATCACTTTCTGAAATAAGCTGGTTAAAAAGGTTTGCATCAAATGATCTTTGAATTTCGAAAGAAGGGAAAGGATAAGATTTTTTTGTGCCGACAAAGCCCTTTTTAATTTTAAACTCCAGAATGGGGTTTGCAATCCGCCCAAATGAAGAATTGTACCAACGTATTCGCGCTTTCCAACGTTCGCTAACCCCAAACAGGTTGTCAAAATAACAATCTAAACCAGGCGTGTCGAAATAAATATTGTTCACCCTGCGCGGGTGAAAAACCGGTATAAAAAATGCAGAATTCTGCCTGATTATTAATTCTACCTGTGCCCGGAACAATCTGCATGTAACAAATTTCCGTTCATACCGGTAAGTTGTTAATTCGGTATAGCCCTCCACCATATTGATGCCTAAAATGAATTATTATCTACAAACGAAACCCGTATAGAAGGGTCTATTTTATTCAAACTAATCTTTAATGAATGTAAGTCATCAGTTTTTTTTATTTCAACCCAAAATGCCACTTCAATCAAATCATTTGTTTCATCGTAGCGCACCAGTTTTGAGGCATTAAACTTCTCTAGTACCAATGCATTGAGCTTTTCAAGCGATGGTTTGTCACCTCCTGTCCCGCTTATGGTAAGATACAGGTTTTGCTGACTGTCTTTCCTTGTCCGGAAGTGCCTCAACCAGATAATCATCAACAAAATCAGTGCAGCTATCACTGTTATTATCCGTTGGTTGGCTCCCAGCCCCAGCCCGATTGCAATGGTGAAAAACAGGTACGCCAGTTCTTCGGGCTCTTTAATGGCAGACCGGAACCGGACTATTGACAAAGCCCCAACCAACCCGAGCGACAAAGCCAGCGAAGATTTTACTATTGATATTATCAACATGGTTGTAAATGCAATAAGGAAAAAGTTTGCTGCAAACGCTTTCCTCCCTGACAAACTCGTTGCACATCTGGCATACGTAAATTCAAGGATTGCCGATAATATTAAAATCACCAATGCATTCACCACGAAATCCCAAATCGAGATTTGTGCATTTTCGCTGATCAAAAACCGTTGAAATAAATTCCACTTATCCATCTTAATATTTTTTATTGATATAATTTTTGAGCTAAATTCTTTTCTGTGCCATTTATTATTTTACCGTTCACTATCAATACTGATTTTTTTTCAATTTTATGGAAGACAACACTATTTTTCAATTTAAGGTTGTCTATTTTAATAATTGCCGGGCCATATTCCGGTTTCTTAATAAATGCTACCATTCCATACACTGCCTCTTCAATAATGATTTTATTCAGAGTAATCTCCGACAGGTCTTTTGAGGCAATACCTATATTAGTTTTATAAATCTCACAATCCGTCACTTTTAAAGTTGAATGTTCGCCACCTGAAATGGCTTTGTCTCCAATCCCTTCCATAAAACAATCTTTAATCACCACATTGCTCCCCGAAAAGTCAACTGCATCATTGCCAATATTTTTAAACCGGCATTTATGGACAGTGCCGGTACTAAAATCAGAATCAAATGCATCGGCAAAGGTGTTTTCGAACCGGCAGTTTTCTACAAAAAAATCAGACCTGGCCACATTTAATGCGTCATCACAGGCAATGTTAGCTCTAAATACACAATTATACAAGTCAACATCCGATTCATAAAAAGTAACTGCAGACGTGGTTCGCCACCCCCCCCTTTTCAGATTTGAAAGCCCGGAGAAATGAACATATTGCAACACCGACCGTTCGTTGGCTTGTAAAATATGAAAACCCTGGGACGACTTATCGCTTGAAAAAATATTTACAGGCCTCTCCGTTTCGCCCAAAACCTTAACCGGGGCAAAGCTTATGAACGATGCATTATTTATCAGGTCAAACTGCGTTCCCGGCTTCATAACCACATGAAACGAATCAGGAATAACCACATCAGAGCTGTATTGATATTTACCATCAAAAATTATCGAATCGCCAACGACAGGAAGCGATGATATATCAAAACTACCAATACATAACTGCCTGCTGGTAAACCCTTCTGGAACCGGCCACGGGTCTACTTTCGTTATAAACTCCCTCCTGCCGACAGAAAAGATAACCATTTCAGGTATAAAATCCTGCAGCATTATAACCCCGGGCTGGCTGCTTCCTTTATAAGGGGGTAAAATAACTTTTTTTTCAAATCCAGTTAAAGACCGACTTTTTGATATTGCCCCGGTTACAATAACTCTTCCATTGTGGAAATTAGACAATTGAAGTTTCCCTGACCGGGAATCGTAATTTGCATGAACCTGCTTTATTATTAATTCAGGATTAATATCCTGTGTATAATCGATCCTGAATTTTTTATGCTTTACCACCTGGAACTCTTCTCCTAACCGGCTAATATTATTTTCTATCTCCTTCAGGTTTTTACGAATGAACGATGCATTGTCCATTAAAAAATCAGTATTAAAATGATAAGCAGGGAATTCTACTCGTAACAACTCTGAGATGGAATCAATCTCTGGATACAATCCGGCCATTATACCCGAAATAAAGTTTTCATTTGAGTATATTTTAAGGTAATTGATATATTTCCTGTTAAAACCTTTATCCTCAAAAACCTGAAAGAGCATTAATTCTTCTTTCAAAAAACCATGCAGTTTGGAAGGGTCAAGCAGCCCTAATACGGGTTCATCAATACGTTGATAAACCCCTCCTTCAATATAGCAATCAAATGCAATTGGCTCAAGAAGGCAGGTAATGGGATTATAATAAAACCGCTGGTTATGCCAGGTAAACCCATGGTATGCTTTTGTAATATCAACTAAGGCATAATAACGCGCCAGTTTATCAATATTAAAAATTTTATTAACAGGCAACGAAAAATTGCGGTACTGCTGTACCAGTTTTTGCCCCTCAACCAATTGAGTATATAAAAGAGTGTCGGCAACAGTCTTGTTTTGTTTGAAAGGAAGGATTTTTGATGCATCAAAGAAATTTATGTCCCACTGACGTTTGGTTAAATTGGTTTGTACAAGCCTGGCCCAAAAAAGGCTTTCGTCAAATTTAAGGATAGGCCCTTCCATCCGGTTTTTACTCTCAAGTAGCTGTTTCTCAAAATGCTCTTCCCATGCATATAATCCTAATGATTTCCCATTTAAGGTTATCGGGACAAAGCCATACCTTGTCGTTAACACATCTTCCTTAATAAACACCTGGTGTGAAAGCCATTCACTCAAAAAGTTGCGGGTAACAGGGCTGTGTATCGAGAAAGTTACCATATTCCTCCAGGCGAACCCTTTTTTGAGTTTTATCCTGAACGACCATTTATCGCCTTGCAAGTGGTCAACCAAATCACCCTTTAAACGGAATTTCCCATTTAAAAAATCATTCCCATCATAGAGGATAACTTTGGAATAATCCTCATCAGAGTTTATTAAAGCACCATTCTCGAAAGCAAATTTGCGTTTCTTGTTTAATTTTTCCAGGTCTGATTCATTGGTAAATAACCGGAGTCCGGGAATATTGTCAAATTCCGGATAATTTTTACTGCGCCGGTGAATGATCTCAAAGTCATCAAAAAATACAGTATCCTGCCCTTGGTTCCAGGTATAAATTTTTATCGTCTTCCCCGTATAATTTGGCGGGATGAAATAGTTTAGTTGTAATTTTTGCCATCCATTTTGTGCAGTCTCTATTATTTCTTTTGATGCATCATAAAAGCCTTCTCCTCCATCAATTACCAAAACGCCGTCACCTTTGCTGCTTTTCCGCCAAACATTTACCTGAATATAGTCGTCAGGGAGGATATCGTCAATCTCAATTGTCATCCCATAGGGTTTCTCGACTGTTAATTTACTTGAGAATTCTCCGTTAAAAGCCAACTCATTCGACCGTGTATCGACATTCTGAAAAAATACGGGCTGCCCTGACGCTTCTGCAAACCCCCACTTGTCAGAATTAACTGTTTCTGCATCACACAAATACCGCCTTTCAAATTTACGCATTGTTTTTTTTTCATCCTGTGAACAGGCAATGGAAAAAAGAATTATAAAAAAAAATACAATTTTTGTTGATGGTACAAACACGATAAAAACTTTAAGAAACGACCCGCTAAAATAACAATTCAACAAGAAACTTTTTAAGTTTGCATTATATTTTATCTGAAAATGAACAAAGTAGTTCGTCATACATACCTGTTTTTGATGGCTTTTATTTTTTCAACACTATCCGTAGCCAATGCCCAGGATGCTATTATGCTGGGCACCAAGCAAGAAGATATTGCTAATTCGCTAACAGCATACGGTGGGAAGTATTACATTGCCGGGACCTCGCGTAAAGATGAAAAAAGCGCAAAAGATTATTATATCCTTTGCCTAAATGCTGATGGGACAATAGCAAGTGAAGCCCTATATGGGTTTCAGCACCATGATGTTGGCAGCCAGGTATTAGTTGACTCACAGGGTGTTTTTGTTATTGGCAGTGCCTACGATTTTGGCTTCCCAAACGTTGACATGCACCTTTTCAAATTAGGGAAAAACGGGCTTCCCGAATGGGAAAAGTTTTATGGCACTCAATACCAGGATATGGGGTTTGATGTTATCCGAACAAGCGATGGCGGCTTTGCAATGATTGGTTATTCCAACACGCAATTGGACGGAGGCGATTTCTTTTTTGTAAAAGCCGATAGCAACGGAGAAATGCAATGGGAAAAATTATTCGGGCCTAAATATGTTGATTATGGGTTCAGTTTACTTGAAAACAAGGAGGGTGATTATATGCTGGCCGGGACTGAAAACGGATTTTATAATCCTACCCAGACTGATTTTTCGACACACGATGCTGATATTTTGCTGATTAAGACTGATAATTCAGGGGAATTAAAATGGTATAAAACCTTTGGAGGCAATGGGCACGATTGGGCAAAAGATATTATTTTGGCTCCTGAAGGCGGGTATTTTGTTTGTGGCTCAACTCAAAGTTATGGAAGTGGCAGTTTCGATGTTTTTTTAATGAAGGTTGATGAATCGGGAAATGAAGAATGGATGAAAACCTTCGGTGGGCCTGAGTTCGAATATGGTGAGTCGGTTCAAATTAGTGAAGACAATATGCTTTATATGATCGGCACCAGTGCCAGTTATTCAGGAAACCTGAAGCCGGACCAGTTTTTAATAAAAACCAATCTGGATGGGGATATTATCTGGACAAAGACTTTTGGCGGCCTAGGCTCCGATTATGGAACTGATTTAATCTGCACACCTGATTCTGGTTGCATGTATACAGGGTGGACCGATCAGGGAAGCCATGGGCGGAGTGACATTGTACTCTGTAAAGTTTCAAAAGACGGTAACCCGGAAGTAATTTCGGCGTATTCGCCGTTTAACGATAGCCTTGAATTAATTCAGGTGTTCCCCAACCCGGTTCAAAACAAGATTTCTGTTAAAATAACATCCAAGAATGAAGGTAATTTCAAATTTTCCTTATTCGATATCAATGGTAAAAAGGTATTTGAAGATAATGTAACACTAAATACAATAAATGAATTTTCCCCATCTGTCCTGCCCGGGATTTATTTCTATACTGTCATAAATAAAGGTGATAATATTTTTAGGGGCAAGCTAATTTTCCAATAGTTTGTTGTCTTCCAAGAATTTATCCAGGTCGTAAAACTCCCAGGTTAATAATCTTTTTGACGGGACATGTTTAAAAATCAATATAAAATCGGCAGGTGAAGCTGCCCGTTCTTCAGGGTCTTTATAATGACTCTTATTTAAGCCGGTGCCTAAAAAATGTATCCCATCGTCAGATAGGTAATCAATCTTTTTTGCACCCATATCTCCTAAAATACATATTACCTCGATTCCTTTTTCTTTGACCTTCACCAACCTGGGGTATATTTCGTTAACAAAGTTACTTTCAACCGACTTGCAGGTAAAATTATAGTATTTCAGGTTGCTTTGTGCATACGAAACAGGCGATGGCAAACCTGGAACCCCTTCCCATAATCCATGGTGCATGAGTATTATCAGGTGAGAAGATTTTTCGATAGTGTCGCACATATTCACAATCATCCTGTATTGATCCTCCAGTTGCTCACAATCATAAGGGGTAAGGCTGGTATTCAACACAATATAACTGATTCCTTTATAATGACTGGCGTAATAGGTTTTTTTGCCGGTAAACTCCTCAAGCCATATCCAGTTGCCATTCCTGGTATCATGGTTACCCAGTGCCCAATGAGTATTGGGGGCTTTCAGGTGGAACAAACTGTCGATTATCAGTAAAGTACTGTAGTTCATAAGGCTTTCTGAACAAACATCGCCGCCTAGCCAAATCCCATTGTACACTGAAAGGTCCATTTGTTCAATCCGTGGGTCTACTTTATTGTTGGCATAATGGTACTCGTAAGTATGCCCCATAAACAGGTATGACAGAGTATCTTCCTGAGGCATTACGAGAAGGCATATATGCAACATTAAATACAATGCCAGAAATTTCTTTTTCAAAATGGAAACTTTATCAATTTTATAATTGCAATTTTACACAAAGTTATTGATTTATGCCCTTTCCTCCCTTCTGAAATTTTTTGTTTCTTTGAGTAAAACTAATTTATGGTTTTCAGCAGCATACTTTTTTTATACGTTTTCTTGCCTGTTTTTATCATTGTTTACCACTTGGTCGGGGTACGTTTGAAAAACTATGTGATATTGGTTGCCAGCATCTTTTTTTATGCATGGGGTGCACCCAAATTCATTTTTCTGGTTATATTATCTCTTAGTGTAAACTTTTATGTGGTAAGGCAGCTTTATCAGAAACAGCAAAACAGGAAATTGTTCCTTCTTATTTCTGTTTTGATAAATCTCGGGTTACTGGGCTATTTTAAATATGCCAACTTTTTTATCGACAATGTGAATTTTGCCCTGGCATCTTTGTCGCTCAATACCATTCACTGGGTCAAGGTTGCCCTGCCAATTGGCATTTCATTTTTCACGTTCCAGTCACTTACTTATACCATTGACGTGTACAGGAAAGTACATAAGCCCCTGGATAAGCTAACCGACTATTTATTATATATTTTGATGTTCCCGCAACTTATTGCAGGCCCCATTGTGCGGTTTAATACTATTGCTGACGATATATCTGACAGGAAGAGAAACGAAACTATCGACAACAAACTATTGGGGGTATATCGATTTGTAATAGGCTTGTCGAAAAAAATATTAATTGCGAATGTCCTGGGTGAACAGGTTGATGCTATTTATTCCATGCCTCTCGAAAATATTGACACGGGTTTTGCATGGTTGGCAGTTGTTGCCTATTCTTTCCAGATATATTTTGATTTCAGCGGCTACTCTGATATGGCAATTGGTTTAGGGAAGATTATAGGCTTTAAATTCCCTGAGAATTTTGACAATCCTTATGTGTCGGGAAGTATCACTGAGTTTTGGCATCGTTGGCATATTACACTGGGGCAATTTATGAAATATTACCTTTACATCCCTCTTGGCGGGAATCGGGTAGCGACTCAACGAAGGCTGTATTTTAACCTTATCGTTGTTTTCATTTTATCGGGTTTCTGGCATGGGGCTAGCTGGAATTTTGTAATATGGGGAGCCTGGCACGGATTATTCCTTGTCCTCGACAGGATATTCCTGAAAAAAATCCTGGATTCATCGGCTACAATTGTGCGTACTATCTTCACCTACATAGTTGTTTTGGTGGGCTGGGTTTTCTTTCGTATTGAAAATATTACTGATGCGTTTTTCTACTTAAAAAAGATGTTTAGTTTTGATTTCTCAAACACGCTGTCAGTATTTGATAATGAATTTTATGTTACGCTTATTTTAGGCTTTATCTTCTCATTTATCACGTTAACAAACTTCGGAAGGAAACTGGAATCAAGGGTTTACACTTCTAACTTAAAAGTGCCAGGACATAGTATCTATCTTGTTCTTTCATTGTTACTTTTACTATTATGTTCTGCATACATTACAACAACTGGTTTTAACCCATTTATATATTTCAGATTTTAGGAGATATGAAAAATCAATGGTTCAAAATAGCATCCTTTTTATTTTTCTGTATACTAATCACTATGCCTTTATTATTTAGTTTTACTCACCTTAACAGAAAAATACCATTAAAAGGTGCTGTAACATTAAATGTGTTGCCAACCTTAAACCTGGGCTCCTGGTTGAATGGTGAGTTTCAAAATAAATTTGAGAAATATATTAATGATAATATCGGTTTCAGGCCTTATCTGGTGCGTCTCAGGAATCAGGTTGCATACACTCTTTACGATAAAATTAACGCTCGGGGCGTGATTCGTGGAAAAGAAAATTATTTATATGAATTGAACTATATAAAAGCCTATAATGGCGTTGATTTTGTTGGCTTCGATTCAATAACACATACTATTTTACGTATCAAACGGCTACAAGACACCTTACAGGCAATGGGCAAATCATTATTGGTATGCCTCGCCCCGGGGAAGGGGTCATTTTACCCTGAATATTTCCCCGAAAAATATGATTCTCCAAAAACAGACACAACCAACTATAAAGTCTTTTCCAGGCAACTAAAGGAATCGGGCATTAACCATATTGATTTTAACCATTGGTTCCTGGAGATGAAAGACACTTCAAGATATATTCTTTACCCAAAATATGGGATACACTGGAGCTTTTATGGGATGCTTATGGCCGAAGATTCACTTATTCATTATTTAGAAGCATCCAGGGGGATAGATATGCCTGATTTAATTCTTGGGGAATATAAGCTATCCGGGAACCTGGCACGAATGGACTATGACATTGCTGATGGGATGAACCTTATTTTTCAACTGCCATCGGAACAAATGTGTTACCCCGAATTTGCATGGGAACAAGCTGAGGGGAAAACAAAACCCAAAGTTATTGTTATCTCCGATAGCTTTTACTGGAGTATGTTCAATACCGGGATTTGGACAAAAAGCTTCAGCCCTGGTGGATTTTGGTTTTATAACAGGCAAATTTACCCGGAAAGCTTTTCAAAACCGACAATGGTTGAAGATATAGACCAGAAAGAGGCTATAGACAGTAATGATATCTTTATTCTGTTGACAACCGAAGCAAATTTACCTAAGTTCCCCTGGGGATTTGTACGAAATGTGCTATCGGCTCTGGACAATAAAACTGAAAATAGTGAAAGGACAAGTGAAGAAAAAAAATTTAGAGCGGAGCTTCAAAAGCACATTAACAATATTAGGGGCAACAATAACTGGATGAAAGATATTCGAAGAAAAGCTGAAGAAAAAAATATTTCTGTTGACTCCATGCTTACCTTAGATGCAATGTGGATGATAGAGTATAAAAAAAGCAAACAAAACAAGGGGAAATAGGATACTACCTTTAGCTGGGAAACAGGTTATACTTCAACACACACCACAAGGCCCAAAGCCCATCCCGCCAACCTATTTTTTTTCCTTCTTCATAAGTTCGGCCGTAATAGGAGATGCCAATTTCATAAATCCTTACCCCCGGGACTCTTGATATTTTCGCTGTAACCTCCGGTTCGAAGCCAAACCTTTTTTCTTTTAAATCAAGGTTTTTGATAATATCTGACCTGAAAAGTTTATAGCAGGTTTCCATGTCGGTCAGGTTCAGGTTGGTGAATATGTTTGATATTGTT
>JAADGO010000189.1 GCA_013152355.1 Chlorobiota bacterium | reverse complement strand
TACCTAATGGGGCCGGTTGAATCGCTGCAGGCGTTTATAGCAACCCTGGGGCATCAGATCGAAGTGGAAGACACAGCCGTGAGCATACTAAAATTCAAAAATAATGCGCTTGGCTATATTTATGGCACCACGGCATCATACCCCGGGCAATTCAGGAGGCTGGAAATTACCGGGACAAAAGGTACCGTTGTACAGGTAGAAGATAGCTTTAAAGTATGGGATTTTGTTGACAACACCGAAGAAGACAAAAAAATACTGAAACAGTTTGGCGAAATTAAAGGCGGTGGCGGAGTGTCAGATCCGGCTGCAATCCCATTCGAGAACCACGCGTTAAATATCAAAGCATTTATTGACGCGATTGAAAGCGGGCAGAAATTCGCAATTGACGGCAAGGAAGCCAGGAAAGCCGTTGAGATTGTTTTGGCTATTTACCGTTCGGCAGAGGAAAAAAGGATAATCTATCCCGGGTAAAAAGGATGGTGGTTATAGAAGTTGTTTAAAGTTAAATTGAAACAACCTCATTATTTCCCCCTGCCCTTTTTTTTGATCCCCAGTGCTTTTTTTGCACCGTCAAAAACAGCTTTCCACCAATAGTTGATTACCGAACGCCTGGGGTCGCGTTGGTAGTCGATAACTTCGGGGTTAAGTATTTTGCCACGTGGATTTTTTGCATTGATTACCAGGCTGTTAAGCATTAATGAAGCCAGCCCTGCTTTCTTTATTTCTCCCTGGTTGTACTCTATCAGGGCTACCTTCAGGTTGTCGTACCCAAAAAAGAGCTGCCCTTTGGCTTCTTTGTCGTCCAGGGCCATTTCAAAATCAAAACGGTTTAAATTGCCTTCTTCAACTGTGACAAAAGCAGCTTTTTCAATAAGGCTGTTGAATATCCTCATGTCAAGGGGCTGTAAACTACCTTTTATGGTATGGGTGTAATTTGCATCGTTAAGGTTAAACGTAACCGTTGCATTCAATTGCCCGCCCCGGTTTATCCTGGCTGAAGCGTTTGCCACCAAAACAGGATTGGCATTTACTATCTCAGGGATATTGGAAACCCTTCCCAGCCGGGCTTTTACATTGGTAAAAGTTATTGAAACCGGGTCTTCGATTGCATCCAGCAACTCACTGTATTTTATCGATGACGGCATTAATGTAACAGAATCAATGATAAACGGCATTTTTATTGCCGATAACAGGTCCTGTGGCCACGGCACCTTCTGATTAGGATTGAAAACATACCTTTTGTCACGGAATATATCAACCTGCGAAGGCCCTATCTCCAGGTGTTTTGCATGAACCGTTTTATGATCAAGCCATTTTCCCACATCAAAGCTACTCAATAACAGATAGTCGATTTGTGTATTTAAAACATCGACCTGGTAACCCGCCAACCGCGCCAGTTCTTCATTGGAATACCTGGGCTGGATCGAAAGCCCACTCAGTTTGACGGTATTGCCCGAAGAGGTGTATTTAAAAGTGCCAATATTGAAATTATACCGGTTGTCGGCACTAATTTGATTCAGGTTAAAGGCTGTCAGCTCAATCTCATCAGAATTTAAAAGCTGTTGTCCCGAGTTGTACCCATTAATAGAGATTTTTTTCAGTAAAACATTGATATTATCGTATTTTAATCCCTGTCCTATCCCCTTAAAGCTTACTTTGGCGTTGTCCAGCGACAGTTCCCCTATATTAAGTTCGTTTAAATAGGGTTCCAGGTAGGGGTACAAATTGAACTCCTTCAATTTACTCAACCCTTTTTTTTGTTTTATATCGCTTAATTCAATATCAATAATGGGTGAACTCACCTTAATTTTATCGAAATCATAAACATTTTCTGAGTAAGCACGTTTGGTGTCAAGCCCTTTGAGTGTAATTTGTGGCACCGATATGGTAAATGCATTGTCGGGCCGGCCATATTCCGAAGGGGATACTTTTAAATTATTGATAGTGGCATCCCCTTTTTTCTTATCGAACAAAAATTCATCAACAGTTATTTTATGTGCCTTCCCTTTTAATATGAGTTGGAAATCCGACAACTTTGCCATAATATCCCCGGTTTGCAAAATTGTCTGTTTTCCTGATTCTCCTCCGGACAGGCTTATATCTTCAGCGGCCAGCCCCAATTTAAATTCGCCGGACTGTGTCATGTGCCTTCCTGTGGTACGGTAAGTAATCACCTCACCATCAGTTACTTTAACCCTGCCTATTTTTAACGATTTAACCCTGGGTGGCAGTGGGATCACAATACCCTTAAAATCAAGAGGTTTCGCTTTGCCCTCCTGCGAATACAGCTCAAACCTGGGGCTTATGGCAGTTATATTATGCACCTTGATATTGCCGGAGAAATAGGCGGGGACAATATTTACCCCTTCAAATGCCAGGCGGGGGATGGTAATCTGAAAAGTAGTTGGTTTTTTCAGGTACTCAGGAGATGTAATGTCAGGATAAAACAGTGCATCCTTAAAAACGATAGACGACTTTTCGGTAGAGAAATCAATTTGTTTGGCCTGCAGGTAATGCACATTGTCCGAGAGTTTGTATAGCTGGTCTTTTAACGAGAAGTTAATGTTTTCCGAGAAAAAGAGGTTCTTTTTCCCCAACTCCTTTTCATTCAATTTAAAATTGGTCAGCTCCACCGAAAATTTATTGTCTAATGTTGTAGTCTTCCCCGTTTTCGAATGGTTGACCCATAGCATTTCACCTTCGGGGACTGTTACTTTACCAATTGCAATTTCATCAAGGTAATTAAATATGAGTTGGTAAAACTCTGCAAATTCCCTCTTTGCTTTGCCTTGCTTCAATGCTGCAAAATTCTCGAAATAGATGGAGGGGTTACTAATATTGAAATCGGAAATCGACAATTTATTACTAAAAATAGCCTCATGCAAATTGCTGTTTTGCAATGTAATCCTGGGGACAGAAATATTAAAAAGTTCAGACCGTTTAAATTTGATCATCTCTTTCTGCGTAACATGGCTCAGCACAGGCGAAAGGTGCAGGCTGTCGATGGTAACTTTCGATTCGTGGCTCGATGCCTTAATGTGTTTCACCTGTATTTTGTGCAGGTTGTCAACCAGTTTCATCTTGTAATTAGAAAAATCCAGTTCGAAGTTGGTGGCGTAAAATAATTGGTCGGTTTTCTTCACACTTGTCGAGTCGAGCGAAAAATCGGTCAGGCTAAAGGTGAAGTCCGATTCGAAAAAGCCAATCTGCCTGTTCCTTTTGAGGCTTTGTATTTTTAATACCCCGCCATCAATAAAAACCACTTTTGAATATACTCCGTTCAGGTAGGCACTTACCAGGTCGAAAAGGATCCCGGCCTGCCCCTTTTTCCTTTTTTTACGGCTGTCGGTATTGTAATTCAGGAGTACCCTGGGGTGGGAAATCTCAATTTTTGTAAGCGGCATTATCCCTGCATGATAAATCTCCTTCATATTTACGCCCTGTAGCGACAACCTGTCGCAATTGATATTAATCTCCACCGGAGGTTTAACATTCGTTATGTTGGGATAGATTTTTACCTTCGACACCCCGATCTCCCCGGTAAATGTTGAAACAAATATGGTGTCGGCTGTAAAGTTGTGGATATTGTCGTCAAGCCTTAACTCATATCCGCCAATTGCCATTTCAATATCATCGGCATAAAATATTTTATCCGGGTCTTTGCCCGACAGCGAATCCAGTAAAAAATTAATGAGGTGTACATCGACCTGCCTGAAACGCTGTTGATATGAGGTATCGATATTTTGCCTGCTTATTTCCAATGATGCATTTTTCAAATAAAAACTATCGACTTTAATAAATGAGAAACTATTTTGAACCAGTTCATACAGGTTAAAATTATCAATATCCTCAATCTTAATCTGTTTTGGGTACTCCTTCCGCGAAAAAAACATTTCCGGGTCATCAAACTCCAGGTATTCAATATAAAGCGAATCGGAAGAATAAATATCGACAATACTTTTACTCCTGAGTTTAAATTCCGGCATCCGCAGGTGGTAAAGGTTTTTATCCGGTGCTTCGTGCCTTGAAAACAGGTTAAGGTGGAATGCTGACAATTCAGAATTGGTAAATGAATACTCCAGGGAATCAATTTCAACAAAATGGGTACTGTCGCCCATCTCACTCCTGAAATTTTTCATTCGAATCAATATATCCTCAGCTTCAAAAGGATAAGTATTTTTTTCGAGCGAAGCCGAATCAATTCGGAATTTATTGGCCACAATAGAAATTTTATCGGCTTTTGACACGCCTGACGAGTCTCCCACCATATTGTAAAACTGGTACTTAGCATCAACAAGGTCTATTTCATTGACAACAACCTCTTTTAAATATTTATGAAACACCTGCCTGAATTCATCCAGTGCCGAATCAAATGTCCTGGCAGAATCCCGGTCGAAGTCCCTTGCCCCGGTGATTGAGAAACCCGGTTTCTCTATCGAAACTTTATCCAGTATAAGCCGTTTCCGGGTGAATAATTCTATTGGGTCAAGTTTATGTACCTGTAGTTCGGGAGTCGAAAATGAATAAAATATCCTTTCCGGATTATTTTTTTGGATTTCTTCTGCCTTTAACCGGTCGGGTTTTAGCTCTAGCCCCCTGATATTGAAGCTGAGGTCCCAAAAATGCAATTCAATGTTATCGAAGTTAAAATGGTAAAGCCCGCCGGTTTTATCTGCCACATATTCTGATAAATTCTTATTGAGATATATTTGCGACCCGAAAAACAACGCACAGGAAAGTATGATCAGTAGAATCATCAATCCGGCAAAAACCCATAAAAAGAAACTTACTGCCTTTCTGATAAATCTTAACATGCCTGGTTTTCTAATTTCTCATTTCTATAAAGATAGATTTTTTTCTGAATGGTTGCTTTTATTGAAGTTGTTTAAAACAAATTATTGTAGCCAATCAGTATTTAAAAACCTGTTTTTATTAATTTTGCCTGAATGTTTGACCAGTCGACTATATGTGCCATCTCAACATCACCCGGGCAGGGGGCAATTGCTGTTATCCGCCTTTCGGGCGAAAAAGCTATTGATATTGCCGATACGGTTTTTAAAAGCCCTGCCAAAGGGAAGGTGCTAAAAGCCCAGCCCGCGAATACTCTGCATTTTGGAGAATTGATATATAATAATGAGGTAGTTGACGAAGTGGTTGCTGCCCTGTTTAAAGCCCCTCATTCTTTTACCGGGGAAGATATTGTTGAGATCTCGTGCCATGGGTCGGTATATATACAACAAAGAATCCTTGAAATTTTGATTGAGAAAGGTGCAAGGATGGCCAAACCTGGGGAATTCACCCAACGTGCATTCCTGAATGGGAAAATGGATTTATCGCAGGCTGAAGCCGTTGCCGATGTGATTGCCTCATCGAATGCAGCAGCACACCGGCTGGCACTGAACCAAATGCGGGGCGGTTTCTCGAAAGAGGTTAAAAACCTCCGCAGCCAGTTGCTCCACTTTACTGCCATGATTGAATTGGAACTTGATTTTGGCGAAGAAGATGTGGAATTTGCCGACCGTACCGAACTCCGCACCCTAACAGAAAAAATTGAAGCCCTGCTGCGGAAGCTTAAAAACTCATTTCAACTGGGTAATGCCATTAAAAACGGAATCCCGGTGACCATTGTAGGCGAAACAAATGTGGGTAAGTCGACCCTGCTGAACGCACTGTTAAACGAAGATAAGGCTATCGTTTCCGAAATCCACGGCACTACCCGCGATGTGATTGAGGATGTGGTAAACATCCGCGGCACAGCCTTCCGTTTTTTCGACACAGCCGGAATTCGTGAAACAACAGACCATCTCGAGAGCCTCGGGATTGAACGGGCTTATAATAAACTGGAGCAGGCTACGGTAGTACTCCTGGTTGTTGACACACAAAACCCCTACTCCACCGTCTTCGGGCGGATCGAAAAAATCAGGAAACGCATCAATAACCAGTTACTCATTATTGTAGCC
Source organism: Chlorobiota bacterium (assembly GCA_013152355.1). Taxonomy (GTDB): domain Bacteria; phylum Bacteroidota; class Bacteroidia; order Bacteroidales; family Prolixibacteraceae; genus JABMQB01. The sequence goes on along the minus strand of JAADGO010000189.1, from coordinate 3,085 downwards.
AATAAAATCGATTCGGGGAAAAAGGAAACCATCGACAGGCTGGGGGCTTTAACATTGAATGAAAATGAAAGGCTGGTTTTTGTGGCTGCAAAAGATAAGGTTAACCTTGATGAACTGAACAATACCATGGCTCATGCAGTAAACCTTGACGAAGCCTCACAGGAAGACATCATCGTCACCAATGCACGCCACTACGAAATACTTAAAAATGCACACAAGGCCATTGAGCGTGTCCTTTCAGGCCTCGATTCGGGCATCACCGGCGACTTCCTGGCACAGGATACCCGCGAATGCCTCCACTACCTTGGCGAAATCACCGGCGAAATCACAACCCACGAAGTACTGGGGCATATCTTTAAGAATTTTTGTATCGGAAAGTAACTATTAGGAATCTCAATTCCTGATTCGGGTATTGCGCTTTGTAACTGCAATCTTTATAATTTCACTGGATTCCTCAGGCTTCTCAAATTCCTTGCAACTAACTAATACCTAGAGCTTTGCTTCTAGTTTCCTTTTCCGATGCCGGAGGTATCACATATTTATAGAAAACACGTTGGAAGTTGGCAATGCGGCCCCGGCTGGGGTCGGACATCTGACAATATTTATTACCTTGCTATAAATATGAAAACCCGTAAAACGACTCTGGCACGTTCTGAGGACGTTGTGGGTTCTTAAGTTGAATAAAAACCTTTTAACTATCTTTGCAAACATACGAGCTTCTTAAGATATTGTAAAATGAGTCATAATAACAATCTGGGGAAATTGTAGATAATTAATATCCTTACCATAGGATTGAGGAGGCATTTCAATAGAACAGGAGTAAGAGATTTTTTTTAGTTTACCTATTTTTTTATATTAGTACCGCCCTACCTTCGGGAAAATTACTTTTATGGAATTGCAATCAGAAATAATTGATCATGAAAAGTTCTGGAAAGAGTTTACAGAAGGAAGCCAGTTGGCATTCACTATCCTGTATAACCATCACATTGATCAGTTATTTGCATACGGGATCAAACTGTTTGGCAATGATGAATTAGTCAAAGATTGCATACATGAGGTTTTCCTGGACCTGCATCTCCACCGGGAGACTATATCATATCCGCGGAATCTTAAGTCGTATCTTTTTAAAGCACTGAAGAGCACCATTTTTCGACGACTTAAGCGGGAGCGGAAATATGCCACATTGCCTAATGACGATATCTTAATATTCGACCTGGAATACTCCATTGAAGACAAAATTATTGCAGAAGAGGTCACCAAAGAACAAAAACAAATTGTAGAAACCATCCTGCGAAAACTTAATAAAGATCAACGTGAGATTATTTTTTTAAAGTTTGAATCGGGCTTTGATTATGATGAGATTGCTGAAATAATTGGAATTAATCGTGATTCAGTTTATAAACAGGTTTATCGTATCCTTAAGAAATTACGTGATATTCTTGAAAAAGAGTCTATGGTTTTATTCTTTATTTACTCTTTGTTAAACGGAGCAAAAAAAAAGATAAAAAAAGATAAAAAAGTTGTCCAGATATTGGGAGTTGAATTCCCTATAGGGTGAGTTGGACAAATTTTTTATAATGGAGGAATATTACAGATATATAGACGATACAAAATTCATGGATTGGGTATTCAGCCCAACTGTAGAGTTAGATCAATATTGGGAGGCATATATTAAAGAACATCCTGAGGATCGGGCAACTATAATAAAACTAAAGGTGGCACTGTTTACCTTTAAATCTAAACAACAGTTTTTGAATACGAGTCAGAAAAGCAACCTGCTTGATAATATACAGAAGAGTATTTCAACAAATTTAAAAAAGAGGAAGGTTCGCAGGCTTTATTTGCAAACATTTAAGTATGCAGCAGCAGCACTGCTTCTGTTCCTGGTTGGCACACTTATCAACATTCAAAATAAAAAGGTTGAAGATTGGCCTCCAATGGATTATTCCACTGAACTCAATTCTTCAAGCAACACGCAACTAATACTTCCTGATGGGACACAAATCAATCTTGAAGACTCTGACTCAAAAGTCCGGTATACAAAAACAGGTAGTATTATTGTTAATAAAGATACCATTAATACACTTGCAGAATACCGGCAGCCTAATAAACTAATTCAACTTATTGTCCCCTATGGTAAAAAGTCCAGGCTTTCTCTTCCCGATGGTTCAATAGTATATTTAAATGCGGGCAGCCGGTTTATTTACCCATCCTGTTTTGAAGGGGGGAAAAGGGAAGTCAGGCTATTAGGCGAGGCATTCTTTGATGTTGCTAAAGATAAACAATCACCATTTATTGTTCGCACACAGAGGTTGTCAGTTAAAGTACTTGGGACTCAATTTAACATATCGGCTTACCCTCTCGACAAATCTGTAGAAACTGTTTTAGCAGAAGGGTCGGTAAAGATTATTCAGAATAACAAAAAATTTTTTAATAAAGACATTTTTTTAACGCCAGGCCAAATGGCCAGCTATGATAATGAAACAGGGAAATTTACGGTAGAAATGGTTGATATTGAGAATCATATCCTTTGGAAAGATGGTATATTGAAATTTGAAAACTTAGAACTTAATCGAATAGTAAAGAAACTTGAAAGGTATTATAACATTAATATTGGTTTCAATGACCCATTGACTGGAATGGTAATAATTACAGGGAAACTAGACCTGAATACTGATATGGATAGCGTACTTGAAAACCTTGCTACCACTATGTCATCAGAAATTAAAAAACTAAATGATAAAAATTATAAGATAATGTAAATATAAAACCCGGGGAATGGTGGAACATTCCCCGGTTAATATACCTGATCGGTAAATCAGGTAAAATTTTAAGTAAAAACTTAACAATTTAAATTTATGAAAAAAAATGAATGGTTATGCCTTCTTTCATTAGAATGTGTAAAAAAATTATTACGGATCATGAGATTAATGCTTTTTTTATTGCTTGTCTCTTTTACGGTGGCATGGGGAAGCTCGTATTCACAGGTAACTAAGTTTAACCTGGACCTAAAGAACTCTACGGTCCGGCAAATCTTGCTGGAGATTGAAGAACAAAGTGAATTTGTTTTTATTTATATGAATGA
>JAADGO010000128.1 GCA_013152355.1 Chlorobiota bacterium | reverse complement strand
TCAAAACAGCTTTTAAGAATTGGATGTGAGTGAAAAAATAATTTACTTTGAAAAATAGAAATTAATCAGACAGAGTTCAATTTACATATCCAAAACTACGGATCGTAAATACTACGCAATCAAACTCCTCATACTTCGTCAAACAGAATTGCTTACCAGTGCCTGCCCTTATTTGCTCCCTTGTTTTCTAAATCAAAACCCTCGTAGGCCAGCCGTCAGCAGATTATTTATCATTATAAAAAGATACACCCCCCCACTTTTCCATGTGATCCCTAAGAACCTCTGAAAAACTCAAATTGTTGATACAACTTAAATGTATATATATATTACTTATGCCCAGAGTTTCTAGGACAAAATACACCTTTTCCCAGTCTCACCGAATGAGGCTATTAATGTAAACAATGAGACTCGCCAAATCGGCATTTTTGTTAATACCCTCGTTTTGGATCTAAGGTAGCGTTCCCGCAAAATGGCAGGTCAGCTTACCACCCTGCAGATTTATTGAAACTATACATTTATGGGTATAAGAGTGAGGGTTTCACTTAGAGTGAAGCCCTCACTAAACAAATTTATTTTAACTCATAAAATAATAAGGTAAGGTGGTTTTTAGGCAGACTGCCGTTAGCAACATTTAGAGACTGTTTAAAAATCATCCCTGCCTACGCTTTACGTTTATTATGCGCCTTTTTTTGTAATTTTGTTGCAATATTCTTATAATTCAATAAAATTTAATCAGTTTAATAAAAGTCGGACAAATGATAGACTGCAATATTGTAGTCTATTTAGTAGTTCGGTGCAATAAGTGTAAATCATGAAAGTCCTGCCTAAAGTTAAGTTTGCAAATACTGAAGAATATGTAACCAGGCTCATAAGTGGAGGAAACCCGCTTTGCGGCAATTCACATTTTTCACACAAGATGAACGAAGAAATGAGAAAGTACTTCACAGAAGAACAAGTCGTATCATATCTTCATCAACTTGAAGAGTCAGGAATCAACACCCTGCAGGCACGTGGAGACTACCATCGTATTATATACTGGCTTGACCTTTTCAGGCGCGAAGGAGGGAAATTGCATTGGATTGCTCAAACGGCATCAGAAATGTCTGATATATTTCAAAATATCAGGATTATAGCGGCAGCTGGTGCGATAGGTATTTATCATCACGGCACTCAGACAGATAAGTTCTGGCAGGAAGGATGTATTGACAAAGTATGTGATTATTTAAAATGTATTCGTGATTGTGGCTTACAGGTTGGGTTAGGTACGCACATCCCGGAAGTCATTGAATATGCAGAGGAAAAGGGCTGGGACATTGATTTCTATATGGCATGTGTTTACAATATTAGTCGAGAGCCCAGAGAAAGTGCATTGGTTTCAGGGACACAGGTAGATATCTCTACTGAGCGTTTTCTTGAAGGAGACCCCCCAAGAATGTATAAAGTAATCCGTACAACTGACAAAATGTGTTTGGCTTTTAAGATACTTGCCGCTAATAGATTATGTAAAACTCAAAAAGAGGTATCGGGAGCTTTCCATACTGCTTTTGAAAATATAAAGCCCAAAGATGCAGTTGTTGTTGGTATGTATCCTAGGCATTCCGACCAAATTACATCAAATGTTGAGTATGCAATTCAAGCATGTGTGCCTGTGAAAAACAACCGCTCAAGAAAATAGCGCACAACCTGGGATTTGAATCTACTGACTATTTTTACCGGTTGTTTAAACAAAAAACCCATTATAATAATTCCAAAAAACAAAATTTAGACAGCTTCTTAGAGTGAAGCCCTCACTAAACAAATTTTTCAATTTTATCAATTAATAAAGCATAACCAACCAAGAATCCCTCTTCCGGAGTTTCTCTTCCATGAAAAACAGTCACTTTCCGTGAAATATGGCTATTCATCTCATCTGCTTGTGAAATATGATTACAAATCATAGCATGAAAAATAATTACTTTACATGAAATATGATTTTTATTTGTTGTTTGAAGTTCAATCTATTCTGCAAATTCTTCTCGTTTTCTGATGGATTATTTTTCAAATATTTCTTCACATATTTATCTATCGAGATCGGTTCAAATCCCATTTTAATCCCTCTAATCTTGCAATAATTTATCCTTTTAGTTTAATGGCTTTTACAGCCATTCTCTTTCACCGGTTCATTTCCAACCACTTCCCATATATTTCCTGAATTCAGCAACTCATCGACACAAGTTACCTTCCTTGTTTTCTGAACCGACTCAATCTGGGCTGCCATTTCATGGTCGTAAACCAGGGCATCGACACTACGGATAACCCCAAATGCAACCGGGAAATCAGGAAGCTGCATATTAATTAATGCCATGTGCAGGGTCGGGTCTTTTTCTTTTGCATCGTGTTCCAGGATATCTTCTTTGCGAATGCCGTTTTCCCCGATCTTTACCACTTTCAATTTCCCTTTATCCATAACCAGCCCTTTATCATTTTCCTTCCCAAAGACCATAGGTTCTCCATGCCGGAGGATCAACTGGCGTTCGGTACGGTGGGCAGGGTCGGTAATTGCCTGGTGGATACCCTGGTTATAGATCACACAATTTTGAAGTACTTCAACCATGGAAGTCCCTTTGTGTTTTACCGATTCGATAAATACTTCCTGGCTCAATTTCACATTGCTGTCAATCGTGCGGCCAAAGAAAGAACCCCCTGCGCCTATTACCAACTGCCCCGGCACAAACGGGTCCTCAATAGTGCCAAAAGGCGATGTTTTTGTCACGAACCCCCTTGCAGAAGTAGGTGAATACTGCCCTTTGGTCAAGCCATAAATTTTATTGTTGAAAAGGATAACATTTACATCAATATTCCTTCTAATAAGATGGATGAAATGGTTTCCCCCAATTGCCATGGCATCGCCATCGCCGGTGATCACCCAAACGCTCAGTTTGGGGTTGGCACATTTTACACCAGACGCCACAGCCATTGCACGGCCATGGATGGTATGGAATCCGTAAGTACTCAAATAATACGGGAACCTGGAAGAACAACCAATTCCGGAAATCACAGCAAATTGCTCATGGGAGATACCCAACTCTGCCATGGTACGCTGGACGGCATTCATTATGGCATAATCACCACATCCCGGGCACCAACGGACTTCGTTTTCGCTTTTAAAATCTTTTACAGTTAACTTTATTTCAGCCATAATCAATCCTCCAATAATTTTTCAATATTTTCTTTCAGTTCATTTACCGTAAAAGGCAGCCCTTGTACTTTGTTGCACTGATGATACACGAACCCAGGGACTTTGTCGCGCAGGTAACCGGCAAACTGCCCCAGGTTAAGTTCGCAGACAATAATCTTTTTGAAATGGCTGAATACTTCCTTTGTGTTCTTTGGCAAAGGCCTGATATAGTTAAAATGCGCATGGCTCACATTCTTCCCTTCACGGCGTAACTCCCGCACGGTACTGATTAAATGGCCATAAGTGCCTCCCCAGCCTACCACTAAAACATCGCCTTCATCATCGCCGCAAACACTCAGGACGGGGACCATATCAACTATCCTCTCCACTTTTTCTTCACGTATCTCACAATTTACCTGGTGGTTCTCCGGGTTGTGGTTAACCGTCCCGGAAATATCTTTTTCCAATCCGCCAATCCGGTGTTCAAAACCAACCATCCCCGGGAAAGCCCATTCCCTCGACAGTGTTTTTTCATCGCGTGCATAGGCTTTAAATTTCGATGCATCTTTAGCAATCCGCGGGGTTATATCCGGCAAATCGGCTATTTTCGGAATCCGCCACGGCTCGCTCCCATTACCTAAAAAGCCATCGGTAAGCAGTATCACAGGAACCATCCTTTCCAGTGCTATTTTTGAAGCTTTATAAGCATACCAAAAACAGTCGGACGGAGTACTTGCTGCCAGGACAACAACCGGGCTTTCGCCATTCCTTCCGTACAAAGCCTGTAATAAATCTGATTGTTCGGTTTTTGTAGGCAACCCGGTTGACGGGCCGCCACGTTGGACATTTACGACAACCAAAGGTAATTCGGCCATAACCGCCAACCCTATTGCTTCTGATTTCAAAGCCAGTCCCGGGCCCGAGGTGGTTGTGATGGCAAGGTCGCCGGCAAAAGCAGCACCAATTGCCGCTGAAATCCCTGCAATTTCATCTTCAGCCTGAAATGTTTTAATACCTAAATCTTTACGCTCTGATAAGGCTTGCAAAATTTCGGTGGCAGGGGTAATAGGGTAAGAGCCTAAAAACAGCTCCCTTCCTGCTTTCTCAGCTGCTGCAATAAACCCCCATGCTGTAGCATGGTTCCCATTTATAGTACGATAAGACCCGTCTTCAATTTCGGCAGGGTTCACAATGTACCGGGGCGTCATGTGCTGCATGGTCATCCCGTAGTTGTAGCCATCGTGAAGTACTTTCAGGTTCGACTCAACAACGATAGGTTTTTTGGCGAATTTCTTTTTAATGAATTCATCAATATAGTCAAGAGGGCGGTTAAATATCCAGCAAATCAAACCTAAGGCAAACATGTTTTTACTGCGTAAAACACTTTTATTGTCAAGTCCAAGGTCTTTCAGGCTCTCTTTTGTTAAACTTGAAATAGGAACCGGGATTTTAAAATAATCAACCAGGTTACATTCTAAAAACGGGTCATCTGTTTTAAAATGGGCTTTACGCAGGTTTTTATCATTGAAAGAATCGACATCGTATATAATTGTACCGCCGGGTTGGATAAATTTGGCATTGGCCTTAACAGCCGCCGGGTTCATGGCGATTAGCACATGGGCATAATCACCGGGGGTATTTACCTGTGTATGCCCAAACTGAACCTGAAACCCGGAAACACCTCCTACAGTACCCTGTGGAGCCCTGATTTCAGACGGGTAATCGGGGAAAGTGGAAATATCGTTCCCCATAAATGCCGCAGCATCTGAAAAGAGGGTGCCGGTAAGTTGCATCCCATCACCGGAATCCCCAGAAAACCGTATTGTGACCTCTTCTAGTTCTATTACTTTTATATCCTTCATGAAAATTAATTTTTATCTATAATAAAGCCGTCTGTTTATTTAAAAGAAAAACGACCCCGACTTACAATCCAGAATCGATATAAACTCCTTTTTTTTAAATTTATAAACCACAAAAATAACCATAATTTAACAAGCCCCACACAGCGTATACAATTATTTCTACGTTTTAATATCTTTGAACTCAATTTAAAATGTATATAGATAATGGCACTGATAAAACCACTTCTGGGGAAGTCCCCGATTATTGGGGAAAATTGTTTTTTAGCTGAAAATGCAACCATTATCGGCGATGTGGTGATGGGAGCCAACTGTAGTGTCTGGTATGGCGCCGTACTCCGTGGCGATGTGCATTACATTAAGATCGGGAATAACACTAATATCCAGGATTGTGCGGTTATCCATGCCACTTACAAAAAATCGCCGACAAATATAGGCAACAATGTTACCATTGCGCATGGTGCTATTATCCATGGCTGTACGCTTAAAGACAATGTAATGATAGGGATGAATGCAGTAGTCCTTGATGATGCAGTAGTTGAAAGTAATACAATCATTGCAGCCGGGGCTGTGGTTACTAAAGGCACAATCGTTGAATCAGGGTGCGTATATGCCGGGATCCCTGCTAAAAAGGTAAAAAAAATCAGCCCAAAGTTATTGGAAGGCGAGATAAACCGTATTGCCGGTGCGTATGGGAAATATGCAGGCTGGTATAAGTAGTGTCTCTTAAACATATTTTTTTTATGAATTCTTTTTATCTATTTTGCACATTCAAACATATTCGATAAATGGAATTGAAGATTGACCATACGAGCCCTGTCCCATTACATGCACAGGTTGAAGATTTATTGCGTGGACTAATTAAGCTTCCCGTATATAAAAATGGTAATTTCCTCCCCAAAGAAGTCGAACTGGCTAAACGTCTGGGTATTTCCAGGAACACCCTGAGGCAGGCTACCAATAAACTGGAATACGAAGGGTTATTGGTGCGGAAAAAGGGGGTAGGCACCAAGGTAACCGAAAAAACAATGACTACCCACCTGCAACAATGGCACAGTTTCACCCAGGAAATGAACGAGCGCGGCATAAATTTCAAAAACTTAAAGCTGGCAACTAAATGGGTGGAAGCCAATGAAAAAATCACTTCATTCTTTAATATTAAAGAACATACGGTTGTGTTGAGGTTGAGCCGGTTACGTGGCGATAAGAATGGGCCGTTTGTATATTTCGAGAGTTATTTCCATCCGAGGATTGGCTTAACCGGAGATGAGGATTTTTCCCGTCCGTTGTATGAAATCATTGAAGAAGATTACCATATTACCCCTTCCCTTTCAAAAGAAAAGATTAAAGCCCGCCCGGCCTCATCGATAACAGCCAAAAGGTTACAGATAAAGCAAGGGGAGCCCGTTTTGGTACGTGAACGCTTCGTTTTCGACCCGGGAGTCCGCCCCTTTGAGTACAACATTGGTTTTTACCGGGCTGATAAGTTCACCTATACTATAGATATAAAAAGATAAAGAAAAAAATGATGGTGAAAATTGCTATTGATGTAGATGTGGGCAGGAACCACGTCAGCCCTGCGCCACCGGACCGGCAGTAAAAAATATCTTACTAACAAAATTTATCCTAAAACTATGAATAATAAAATATCCTTAAAATTTGTAACCCCTGTTTTAATGTCTTTTTTTGTGATGAGCTTTTGCGACCTTGTTGGCATCGGTGTCGACAGGGTCAAAATCGACTTTGAATTAAGTAATACATTGGCGCAACTGATCCCGTCTGCTGTTTTCCTCTGGTTTTTTGTATTATCGGTGCCCATAGGTATCCTGCAAGACCGGTTGGGAAAGCGTAACGTACTGAATATAGGGATGTCCGTTACTGCCGCAGGCTTATTCCTACCTTTCTTTTCGTACACATTTGCAATGGCACTTGCCGGTTTTGCCCTCCTTGGAATTGGGAATACCATTGTCCAGGTTTCAGCTAACCCTCTGCTTGTGGATGTAGTCCCTTCGAACCGCCGTTCCAGTTTCCTGAGTTTCTCACAGTTTGTAAAGTCTGTAGGCTCGATGTTGGCAGCACCGTTGGCCGGATGGTTTGCGCTAAGGTTTGGCGACTGGAAAATACTGTTTGTCGTATTTGGTGTTATTTCGCTCCTGAATGTATTATGGCTTAATTCAATTAAAATCAAAGAAACCCAGAATACCGGGGAACGTGCTACTTTTAGCTCATCGTTTAAGTTGCTGAACAATAGATTTATAGCGATAATGGTTTTGGGAATTTTCCTCGTTGTTGGGATCGATGTTGGAATAAATGCCGTGTCAGGGCAATTCCTGTTAGCAAAATTCGGCTCAGAGCAAACTCTTGCTGAATCAGGGCGCAGCGTTTATTTCTTAGGGAAAATGCTGGGTACTTTTGGAGGTGCTTTCATGCTTGCAAAACTTTCATCACGTAAATTCTTCATCTGGACATCAGTGTTTGGGCTGATCCCTATTTTGGCACTCTTCATTGCCCCTTCTGAGGTAATTGCCCTTGCCATTATTTTCATAATCGGACTGGGCATTGCAAATATTTTCCCGGTAATCTTTTCACTTACGGTTGAGAAGTACCCCATGCGCGCGAACGAAATCTCAGGGTTGATGATAATGGCCGTTTCAGGTGGTGCTGTTATGCCACTGCTGATGGGTTGGATCAGCGATCTGACTAATGTAACAGCCAGCCTCTTTGTATTGGTTGTTGCCATTACTTTTATTCTTATTACATCAATCTCCGTCAATAAAAACAAACCGAAATCGCAGCCGCCTTTAATGGTAAAAGATTAGATAATTGCCGGGGTGCCCGTTCAAGACTGGTTGATGGCGACCCCCTTTAGTTTTAACCGGGGAGTGAGGGCACCGCCTCCTTCAATGAGTACTTACAATAAAAACGTTTATGAAGCACCAGGCTATGAAAAAGATACTAACTGGGTTACTACTCATTTTTCAAATGTTTAGTTGTTTAAACAAACAAAAAGGGAATACTGAATTAAATGAAAAAATAAAAAACGATGAATCCTTTGCTTTTGTGAAAGAAAAAGCCCTCGAAGTAGTGAAAACCGGCTTCAATGCAGGAGATGGGTACGGTGAAGTATGGATACGCGACTATAATACTTTTATCGAACTGTCAGCAGAAGTTTATGGCAAAGAGGTTCTAAAAGAAAACCTGTTGGTTTTTTTCAGGATGCAAGGCAAAGACGGCAACATCATCGATGGTTTTATTCCAAAAGGAAAAGCTATTCAAACCAAAGATAGTTACGATTATGTTTTTTCAGAACTTGAGCCCAGGTACGGAGGCCACAAAAATACGGTTGAAACCGACCAAGAAACTTCTCTGGTACAGGCTGTATTTAAATATATTAAAAAGACTGGCGACACCGATTTCCTAAACGAGAAAATTGGGGAATTGCCTGTCTCCGTACGTATGGAAATGAGTTTGGATTTTCTAATGGGTCACCGTTTCAATGAAAAGTACGGCTTGCTATGGGGAGCTACAACCGCCGACTGGGGCGATGTACAACCCGAGCACGACTGGGGTGTTTATCTGACAGATGATACGCATTACTGTATTGACATTTATGACAATGCTATGTTTCTAATTGCAATTGAGAACTTTATGGAAATGGTACCGGAAAAGGAAGCAAGCTGGAAACCGGTTTATGAACATTTAAAAATAAATTGTCGTAAGCACTTGTGGGATAAAGAAAATCAAAAGTTTATTCCTCATATCTATTTAAACGGTTCCCCATTCCCGAAAGACTTGGATGAAAACAATATCTACTACCATGGTGGAACAGCAATAGCTATTGAGGCAGGCTTGTTGTCAAAAGAAGAGATAAAAATTTCTCTGCAAAAAATGATTGAAAATGTTAAAGCTTCGGGAGCCGGTTCAATTGGGCTGACCCTTTACCCGCCATATCCTGACGGTACGTTTAAAAACAAAAGCATGTATCCGTATGGTTATCAAAACGGTGGCGACTGGAGCTGGTTTGGCGGCCGTATGATCCAGCAACTGGTAAAGTATGGTTTTCTGGAAGAAGCCTACGAACAACTACTTCCAATGGCTAGGCGCGTGGTGGAAAATGATGGCTTTTATGAGTGGTATTCGGTGAATAATGAACGTGGTTCCGGTACGTTCAGGGGGTCTGCCGGAGTATTGTATGTAGCGATTAGGATGTTGGAGGAAGCAGCTGGGGAGTTGGGAAGCAAGCAGGGCAGTCATTACAAATGAAATAAATAAAGCCTACCCAATATTCCTTGCCGGGGGAAAAGGCAAATCCTCATGCGCCTCTCCATAAAAATCGAATTAACAAAAAAAGGCTTCCCGAAGTAAGCCTTTTCAAAAAAGAGTATGAAGTTGTTTAAAGTTCAATAACTTCTATTTTTACCTATGCCGTTGCCGTCCTCAATTTATGCCCCGAAACAGCAAAATACAGGATAAACAGGTAAGCAGGTAAACAAACCCAATAGCCCATCTGATGAGAATAAATATCAGCCAAATAGCCAAATATTAACGGCAATACAGCTCCGCCAACAATACCCATAACCAAAAGCGATGAGCCCGT
>JAADGO010000109.1 GCA_013152355.1 Chlorobiota bacterium | reverse complement strand
AAGGCTGAAGATTCCCTTAAAACCTCCAGGTTAGTTTTGTCCCGACCATTCGTGGAGCTCCCGGGATAAATGTTGGAATGCCAAACATGCTTCCTGTATTCCCACCACTGATCAGGTATTTTTCATCAAGCAGGTTATTGGCATAAACCGACAGCGTAACATCAGGGTCTGAGAGCCTAAATCCGCCCCTGGCACTTAATATCCCATAGGCATCCTGTTCAACACCTTTGGTATTGGCATCTTCAAAATAAAAATGCGATTTGTATGAATAGGTTGGAATAGCAAACAACTGAATGCCAGGGGTAATATTTGCCGATGCATTTAATCCAACACTAAAGCTATGCTCCGGTGTCAGCCTGAACTGGTTTTCCGGGTTCGGACCGCCTACATGCAGCACATCGGCTTCGTTGAACCGGGCATGGATGTAAGCGTAATTCCCAAAAAATTGCAAATGTTTCATTATTGCATACTTTAAGCTTGCTTCACCGCCATAGGCCGAGGCTTTATCAATCCCTGCTGTGAGGTAATTAAAATTCCCATTCCCCGGGTCGGCAACCCATACGCTTGTTTGGAAATTTTTGTATTGGTGGTAAAATATATCCAGGTCGGCCCACAAGCGGCTTAAGAATATTCCTTTAAATCCAAAGTCGTACGAGTCGACAATTTCGGCAGGTACTGTTTCGGGTGTGCCATTCGATGTAAATTGGAGCACATCTGGGCGGTACCCTTTTGCATAGCCTGCAAATACTGTGGTATTTTCGGTGTACTTATAACTAATATTTGCCCTTCCTGTTATTGCTGAAAAGGTTTTTTTTAACTCCTGCCTTTCCGAAGGCATGAAGAATAAATTTGGATAATTGCCTGTCAGCATTCCTAGAGTAGATGCTGTGCCTCCGCTGAATAGGGCTTCATTGGATAGTTTGAAGCGATTCATAATATAACGAATACCTGCTGTGATGCTGATTTTTCTTGTTAAATTATAAGTGGCATCTGCAAATCCTTCAATCGACTGGTTAACAGCCTCGCTGATATTCTCTTCCTCGTGGACGGCAGGCAATGGCATTCCTGCTAATGGCCCGAACAAAGTATCTACAGGCAGGTTGGTTATTGTATTGGGTTGGCCGTTTGCCAAAACCATCATTGAAGGGTCAGAAGTAAACAGGTAGGCCATCTGCTGCTCATTTAGAGTAAACCCGTACACCTTTTTTACTTTTTCTCTCCAGTAGCTTGCTCCAACAAATCCATTTAATTTATTACCCAATGAATAATTATACCTTAACTCCTGGGTAATTTGTTTAACCCCGGCATCTTCTGCCATGTTTATCGCTTCTGCTGCCGATCCGTCCCCATCCCAGGCAGCAAAGGTTGTATAAGTCCTGAATGAAGTAATAGAAGTGAAATAGGTATGCTCATTTATATAATGACGTGCATTTAAGATGGTTCCGAAAATCTTTCTTTGGTTGGCCAGGCTTTCGCCTCTATCCAGCGATGCCACATAATTGTAGATGTCGGTTGAGCCATTGGTGTTGGGGTAGGTGCCACTCATAAATGCCGTCCCAGGGGCATCATCCTTTTGGTAATTTACTTCCAGGTCAATTTTTGTAAATATAGACGGGATAAAGCGTAACGAGAACCTTCCGGCGGTGGTATTCTTACCATTTAAGGTGCCTCCAAAAGTATTTTTCACATACCCATCCCTGAAATCGTATACTCCGGCTGCCCTTGCCTGAAGTTTATCCTCTATGACCGGGATATTAATTGCTCCACTAACATATTTTTGCCCATAATCGCCAAATCCGGCCGAGAGGAAACCGGTGAAAGTATTGGTTGGCTTTTCACTTATAAAATGTATTGCGCCAATTTGTGCCCCTCTTCCAAAAAGCGTCCCTTGCGGCCCTTTCAGCACTTCCACCCGCTTCATGTCGAATAGTTCTATAGCTGCTCCGGTTGCCCTGCTAATGGGTATGTCGTTGTAATAGGCCGCAACCCTGGGTTGGGCACTGGCACCTACCTCATCGCTGGTAAGCCCCCTGATTACGAAATCCGGGCGCAGGATACTTTGAATTATGATATTTAAGCCGGGTACAAAATCGGATAGGATATCTAAATCCCGGATATCCAGGTTCTCAAGTGTTTTATTCCCAATTACACTTACCGCAGCCGGGACATCCAAAACCTGTTGCTCCCGTTTTTGAGCGGTCACTACTATGGGATCCAGCTTTACGTTTCTTTCGTCAATAGTAAAGTTGATGTAATTATGCCCTGTATGGACTGTATAATCAATTGATTTGGTTTTGTACCCCATGTACGAAACCTGAATAGTGTGCCTCCCAAGAAGTACCTTGGAAAAGAAATATTCCCCATCGGTATTGGTGTGGACCGCTTTAGTAGTCCCAATGAGTTTTACCAATGCCCCGACCAACAATTCATCGTCCTGGTTTTTGACTCTACCATGAATAAAAACATCGGGCTGGGTTGCACGTACATGTTCTGTTTTTTGGTATTTACGCTTTACTTTCCCTCTTTTTTTAGGCTGGGCTGCCGAATTAAACCCAACCGAAACGACAAGTAAAAGAACAAGTATTATTTTCATATATCTTAAACAATTTAGAGAAACCTGTGTCCTTCATATAGAACTTCAAAATTGTATAATTATTTTATGGTTGTAACAACTTATCTCCCTTTACTCAGCGAATGGGGCTTTCATTGCATATCATACTGAGTAGGGAATATAATGCTTCGTTTGACTTTCTGTTTAACGTATTAATTGAAAGTTATTTTTGAAACATCGGCAAGAACTCGTAAATTGTGCAGGTATTTTAATTGATTACAATGGCAGAAGCAGAAAAAGAGATTGCCCTTTTGAAAGAACAGAAATCCAGGCTTGAGGACAAAAAGTTTGACCTGGAAGCCTGGAAGAACTATACCATCATTTTCCTTGAAAGGATTTTTGGCCCGGAGAGTTCAAAATTAAAAATGATCAAAGAATTGCATTACGACTATTCAAGTTGGAGTTTGCGTGATGTTTCGGGTGCAGGAAAAGCCAAAGACCCGGTAAAAATGCGGGCTGCTGAAATACTGGACTCTACAATTCTTGAACTTGAGCAATTGGGGTTGCCCGAAAAAACAAAGGAAAAAGAAAAGGTATGGCAACTTTTAGAAGATGAATTAACAGGGAAGCAGGTTAAAGAGATCAAGTCAATTATTGATTCGGAGGTAGAAAATAAGCCTGAGAAAATTAAGGATATACTTGCAAATATTGATAAAGAAGGGCTTATTTCTCTTATTGCACAACTGTTGGCCTCTTAAAATCCTAAATGCAGATGATAAATCAGAAAAAAGTTGCCATTGTTATTTTAAACTGGAATGGAAAAAAGCTACTACGACAATATTTACCCTCAGTAGTTGAGCACAGCCGGGACGAAGATGTGAAAATAGTGGTTGCCGATAATGGCTCTACAGACAATTCAATTGATTTTGTCAGGGAAAATTTCCCATCTGTTACGGTTCTCTGCCTGAACGA
Organism: Chlorobiota bacterium; assembly: GCA_013152355.1. Lineage (GTDB taxonomy): Bacteria > Bacteroidota > Bacteroidia > Bacteroidales > Prolixibacteraceae > JABMQB01. The sequence goes on along the minus strand of JAADGO010000109.1, from coordinate 5,773 downwards.
AAACTATGGATTTGCAAAGGGGTATAATGTGGCATTGCAAAAGGTGGATGCCGATTATTTTATATTGCTCAACTCGGATGTAGAGGTTACTGAGAGATGGATTGAACCATCCATAGAAAGGATGGAAGCCAACCCGAAGATTGCCGCAATACAGCCTAAGGTATTGAGCTACCAGCACAAAGGGCAGTTTGAATATGCAGGTGCTGCAGGTGGGTTTATCGATAAATTTGGCTACCCCTTTTGCAGGGGCAGGATATTAAATGTTAATGAACAGGATGAAGGGCAGTATGACCGGCCTTCTCCAATTTTCTGGGCTACGGGAGCCTGTTTGTTCATTCGTGCCGGCCTTTTTAAAATGGTTGGCGGGTTCGATGAAGATTTTTGGGCACACATGGAAGAGATTGACCTGTGCTGGAGGCTAAAAAACAGGGGCTTTGCAGTTTGGTACGAACCCGGGTCCGTTGTTTACCATCTTGGAGGAGGGACCCTTTCGTACGATAACCCAAAAAAAATCTACCTGAATTTCAGGAATAACCTGTTTATGCTGTTTAAAAACCTTCCAAAAGGAAAGGCTTTCTTCCCGTTTTTTGTCAGGATGGTACTTGATGGTGTTGCTGCAATAAAATTTTTGGTAAACCTTAACCTCAAAGCATTCTGGGCCGTTTGTAAAGCCCATGCTGTTTTCTACAAAAACTTCAGCCGTTTTAACAGGAAAAGGAAATTATTGCAGCCGGTAATGTCAAAACCATCACACAATGAAGTATTCCAGTCAAGCATTATGTGGAAGTTTTTTATACAGAAGATCAGGAAGTTTTCAGAGCTGGATTTTGACCCTGAAGATTGATTAACCTGAAACAACTACTATAAATAGTTTTCTTGAATTATTTTTTTCATCGAAGTTGTTTAAAGTTAAATTGAAAATGTGTAATATCTCCGTTACATCAGTTTTGCTATGTGGTAAATGCAAGTTCAATTCTCATAACCTTTTTTTGATTGTATATTGCCGATGTAAAAGGATTATTTGGGGCACCCGATTCAAAGCCTGGTTATTTATCAAATGTAAGTAATCTGGTTTAGAGTCAATAGATAAGTATAAAGACATAATTTGATTAAATGGTATAACTCCACTTTTGTTAAGTTCCTTCTCAACTACTTCAACTCATTCTCCACAGAATAAATTTTTATGTTTTCCCCCTTTCCTTTTAATTGGATGTCACCCATGAGTTCCACTTTGATTTGGTAAATACTTTCAATGGCTTTTTCAATATTTTCTGATATCAAAATTAGTCTACCAAATTCATTACAACGATCCTGTATGCGGGCCGCGGTGTTTAGTACGTCTCCATGGTAGGCAATTTCTCTTTTGATTTCTCCTACTTCCACCACAGTTACACTGCCCATTTCCAGGCCGGCTTTAAATTCAGGTATCAGATTGAATTTAGATTCATAATAGTTTTTCCTGGAAAATAATTTATCCTTATAAGCAAAGAAAAAACGGATACAATTTAAATCTTTTAAACCCTTTTCATTCGTCCAGGTCAAAACTACTTCATCTCCTACATATTGGTAAACATGTGCCTGGTATTTAATAACGATATCTGTTAAATCATAAAAACAACTCTGAATGAGTTGGCTATATAATTTATGGCCAAGTTTTTCGGCAATTGTTGTAGAGCTTTTCAGATCCAAGAACATAAACACACGATTCTCTACCTTAGGCCTATGGTATTTGCCCGTTACTATTTGCCACAGAGTCCCATAACCGAATTTCTTATTTATTTCGAGTAAAAAATTAGTTAACAGGATATAAAATGACAAATAAATTAATGATATAATTAATGCCTTAAGGGTAATAATCCGTTTAGCTTCTTTAAGAGTAGTTTCATCCATGGCTCCTAGAAGCCTCCAAAGCTCCCAAAGAATTACCGAAGCTAAGCCAAGACCGGCCAGGTACAAGAAGCTCTTTAACAAAATAATTCTGCTAAAAGACATCCTTCTGATTCTGGGAAGCTCTGTTAGATGATGGATAACGGTAAAAAAACTTCCGAAAATAAAACCAAAAGCAGGAGCCTCGAAGTGAACAAACATGGAGTTAGTGTAATCGGTGAAAATACCAAAATTGATATACTCCTTGAATGACCATACAATAATATATACCAGACTCATATAAACCATCCAGGCAAATATCAAAAAAAGCCAATCGTACAGGTATATTTTATACTTCTGTTTCATATCCAGAAATTCATTTGTTTAATTACGTACAACGTTCTGCTGGTATAGCACGTGCCGCATTTTCCCGCTTGATTTTGTTGATTAGTTGTATTGTTAATCTTATCCTATTGCTATCTGGGTGAGTCAAATCCGAAACATAAAGTCTCATTAATACTCTATCGAGAATATTATAACTGAGAAAGTATTAAATACTATGAAGAATATACCATATTCTAAATTTACCTCTGGAATTGATTCAAGGATTATAGAAATCACACTCAGCAAAATCAGAGTTATGATTGTATAATCAAAAATCAGATCTAGGTTCTTTCCATGAGAACCTTTTTCTACTAATCAATATATCTTATCTTTTATCATTTAGGTGGTCTCTTAAGCTTGTTTGTCATGCTGCGTAATTTATTTGTCATAGTGATATTTGCAACTATAAATTAATATTTCCTGGTCAAAAACTTGGTAAACAAGTCTGTGTTCTCGGCCAAGACGTCTTGACCAAAAACCCGATAAGTCATATTTCAATGGTTCAGGGTTACCAATTCCTTGAAAAGGAGTCCTTTGAATGTCTTTAATCAATTGATTAATTCTTTTCAATATTTTTTTATCTTCTTTCTGCCATGAAACATAATCTTCCCATGAATTTTTTGAAAAAGTAATTTTCATTAGTCTTCGATTAAGTCATGGTTCACAGTTTCTCCATTTTTCATTTGCTGAATTGACTCATAAAGTCTGTCAGCATTTGCTTTGGAACTCAATAAATGAACTGTTTCCATAATTGAGTTGTATTCGTCTAACGAAATCACAACAGTCCCTTTTCCAGATTTCCTTTTTATTACTAATGTTTCATGGTTGTTTTCAACGTTGTCAAGGAATTTTTTTAATTCAGTCCTGAACTCTGTAAAATTTGCAGCAATCATTGTATTTATATTTTAAGTTATTAATCAAGTACAAAAATAAGTACTTTATTTGATTTTTGAAAATATTCTTATGATTTTTTATTGATTGCAGTTTTTGGTCATTATGCAGCATAACATTGTAATATAATCACCTTTTTACTACTATCCAATATAATGTCGTCCATAGGATTTTTACAATCCACTGGTTTTTGTGGATTCCATATTAATAGGGTTATTTGGGGCAACCGGTTCAAAGCCTGGCTATTTATCAAATGTAAGCAATCTGATGTTTAGAGTTAATAATATAAAAACAGGTTATAGGTAATGTATAACCCCGGGTAAAAGTTGGTTAGCTTGTTTTACTTTTTAGAAACTGCCTCAAATTATATTTTTCTTTCCTGTTAGCCTCAACCATATTTTTTATAACTTGCCATTGGCTGGAGGTCAAATAACTTTAGTGCTATTTCTTAGTTTGAATATTGTTGGCTTACAGCCAATTATAAGTTGGTCATTAGTGATCCTCCCGACTTCATGTTATTCTGAAATTTTTACGCAGTATTTTAGAAAAATCAATACTTATAATTTATGAGAAAAATCGTTGTCAAAGAGGTAAAAACCAATAAGCCGGCAAATATTAAAGAGGCAGGGCATTTACTTGAGTCGCAAACAATAAGCCACCCCATAAATATATTGAACTGGAAGGAGTTTGATTATCAACCAAAGACAGCATTCAGGATTGGGCATACAGGTAATGAGGTATGGCTGAAATATTATGTATCTGAAAAATATATACGGGCGGTAGAGTCCAAAACAAATGGTGACGTATATAAAGATAGTTGTGTAGAATTTTTTATTTCACTGGATAAAGAGAATTACTACAATTTTGAGTTTAATTGTATCGGCACAAAACATGTTGCTTATGGGCAGGGGAGGCATGAAAGGAAACTTATCAGCCCAAAGATACTTGAAGCCATAAAAACGGATTCTTCGCTGGGCAGCCTCCCTTTTGAAGAGAAAATAGGCCAGCACAATTGGGAAATGATCATTATAATCCCTTTATCCTGCTTTGCCTATAGCAAGATAAAATCGTTGAAAGGGCTAAAGGCCACGGCAAACTTTTACAAGTGTGGCGATGAAACATCTGAACCTCATTATGTAACCTGGAATCCGGTAGGCACCGAACACCCTGATTACCACCGCCCGGAATTTTTTGGCGAGTTGTATTTTGAATAGAGACTTGCTAGTCCAATTTATGTACTACCAGCCCCGAACGCAACTTCGGTTCGAACCAGGTGGTTTTTGGAGGCATGATATTCCCCGAGTCGGCAATATTTATCAGTTGTTGCATTGAAACCGGGAAAAGGGCAAAAGCTACTTTCATTTCACCTGAATCGACACGTTTTTTCAACTCTCCCAAACCACGTATACCTCCAACAAAATCAATCCTGTCGGAGGTTCGCAGGTTTTTTATGTCTAAAAGCGGTTCCAATACCTGTTTTGAGAGGATGGTTACATCCAAAATACCTATCGGGTCATTGTCATCAAAAGTACCCTCCCTGGCTGACAGTTTATACCATTTCCCGGAAAGGTACATCCCGAACTCATGCAATTTCGATGGTTTGTAAATATCAGCCCCGATTTCTTCAACAGAAAAAGCAGTTTGCATTTTTTCAATAAACTCTTCCTCCGACAAACCATTCAGGTCTTTAACAACCCGGTTGTAGTCAATTATATTCAACTGGTTATCGGGGAAATGAACTGCCATAAAGTAGTTGTATTCCTCGTTTCCTGTATGGGCCGGGTTTTGCGCCTTTTTTTCTATGCCGATCCTGGCTGCTGCTGCTGTCCGGTGATGGCCATCGGCAACATAGGTAAACGGTACTTTTGTTGCAAAGAGTTGTTCAATCTGCCGGTTTTTTGCCTGGTCATTTATCGCCCAGAAATGATGCCCAAACCCATCTTCCGCAGTAAAGTCGTAATCAGGATTAATATTTTCAACAATTTCTTTAACGATAGCATCAATCTCAGGAACAGCCTTATAGGAAAAGAATACAGGTTCTATATTGGCATTGAGGTAACGTGTCAGGGCCATCCTGTCGTCCTCTTTTTCAGGGCGGGTTAATTCATGTTTTTTGATAATCCCGTTGAGGTAATCATCGCAGGCGGCAGCTCCAACAATACCAAACTGGGTTTTACCATTCATGGTTTGCCCATAAATATAATATTTAGCCTCCTCGTCCTTTACCAGCCACCCTTTTTCCTGAAACTTAGAAAAATTTTCAACAGCCTTTTTATACACCTTTTCCGAATGAACATCTGTCCCTTCAGGGCAATCAATCTCAGCTCTTGTGATATGAAGCAAAGAACAATCTTTGCCTTCAGCCATTTGTGCTGCTTCCTCCAGATTCATAACATCGTACGGAAGGCAGGCTAGTTTCTCAACTATTTCCTTTGGTGGGCGAAGCCCTTTGAATGGTTTTACTATTGCCATTTTAAAATAAGTTATCGGGTTATCAGGTTGCCCTGCTGCTTGAAAAATATATAGTTTTCTAAGAAGCACTAATTAGTCTCTGCAAGAAAACTCTGCAAAATCAGAAATGTTTCTTTTGGCGATATTTTTATTTTTCTCAATTCACTGATGCTCAGGCATC
>JAADGO010000205.1:9416-12909 GCA_013152355.1 Chlorobiota bacterium | reverse complement strand
CCCTGCCGAGCAGTAAAAATCCCAGTTAATAGTTTGGTCCGAACCCGTCCCCGACAAGTATTTTATTTGGGTGTTTTGAGCATTTAACAAACAAGGTGTCAAAAGAAGAAAACTTAACTTAAATAATTTGGCTTTGAACATGGTTTAGATTTAGTTAATATATTTTTCCGTAAATATAAAAGGAGGTTTCTAAAATTCTTAGATGCCTTTTTTAATTAAATTGTAAAACCGCTTTAATAAATAACTCAGGCTGCTCGGCATGTAGCCAGTGCCCTGCATCGGGGATGTCGATAATCTTGGCTTCGGGGTATATCTCTTTGATCAGTGTTTTATCTTCTGAAGATATATAATTTGATTTTTCACCTCTGATGAAAGTGGCCGGGTATGCAACAATTGGAATCCGGTCGGCCAGCCACTGTTTGTTTACGCCCGATACAATTTCGTCAAGGTATGCGTACAATGCCCCGGGGTTCAACCTCCACTGGAGTTTACCGGAATGTTCGTTTTTTGTGATGTTTTTCAATAGGAATTGGCGGATACGCAGATTGTCAATCTTTTCAGCCAAAATATCGGCAACTTCATTGCGGCTGTTGATTTGTGCAAAATCAATATCCTGCATAGCCAATAGTATATTCCGGTGAAGCTGGAACTGGCTGGCTTCGTTCATAAGCAGGTAATCTTTTGGGGCTATATCGGCCACTATCAGCTTTTCAATACGTTCGGGGTAATCAGCAGCATAAAACATAGCAACTTTCCCGCCCATGCTGTGCCCCAGTATTGTTGCTTTCCCTATTTTATGTCCGTCTATAAATTCAACCAGGTCGTTTCTCATATCCTCGTATGAGTTTTCATCAGCGTGTGGCGAACGCCCGTGATTCCGCTGGTCGATCATATAAACCGTATAGTACCCCGAAAGTTTTTTGCCAATCGACAGCCAGTTGTCCGATGAGCCGTACAGCCCGTGGACAATTATTAAAGGTTTCCCATTGCCTGTTTTACGGTAAAAAAGTTTCATGCCGGATTCTTTTTAGTTGTCATTGTGTATGGTATGCCGGATATTTTTGCCTGCCAAAATGAAATGAAAGCAGCAATACTGCCACCCGGGCATTGAACACTGCCGGTTTTTTTACTTCAGGCAATCCAGGTATTTCCGAATAGTTGTTTCTAACCCCAGGTACAATGCATCGGCAATCAATGCGTGGCCGATAGATACTTCTTTAAGGTTAGGGATGTTTTTATAAAAATAATTCAGGTTCTCAAGGTTTAAGTCATGCCCGGCGTTAACCTCAATATTCAACCTGCCTGCGGCATTTGCAGCTTCTATAAAAGGTGCAATGGCTTCTTTTTTATTGACAGGGTATTGTTTAGCATAAGGTTCGGTGTACAACTCAATCCGGTTGGTGCCTGTTTCGGCAGCACCTTCTACTGCACGTACATCAGGGTCGACAAAAATGGAGGTCCTTATTCCATTCTCCTGCAACCTTTTTATTACGCCGGTTAAAAAAACTTTATGTTTACAGGTATCCCATCCGTGGTCGCTGGTAAGCTGGTTATGGTCGTCGGGCACCAGTGTTACCTGGTCTGCCTTAACATCAATTACCATGTTGAGGAAGTCTTCGCCTGGGTAACCCTCAATGTTAAATTCGGTATAAATAACAGGTTTTATATCATAAACATCTTGTTTTTTTATGTGCCGCTCGTCAGGGCGTGGGTGGACAGTAATTCCCTGTGCTCCAAACTTCTGGCAGTTGATAGCTGCATCGGTGACACTAGGGATGGTCCCTCCCCTGGAGTTTCGTAATGTTGCTATTTTATTTATATTTACACTTAATCTGGTCATAGTTGTAGATTAAAAGTTGCAATTTACAACGAAGATTTGAAACAGGTAAAATTAAACAGAAAAACTTTTGATAGCAAAGAATCTAATATCCGATGTTGTACCGGCCCTCAGGGAAAAAGATACCGGGCAAAATGCATTGAACTGGATGGATGTATTCAGGGTTTCGCATTTGCCGATAGTTGAAGGGCTCGAGTACAAAGGGCTTGTTTCCGATAAGTTGATTTATGACCTGAACCTGAATGATGAAATTCTTTTCAGTCACATTGACAAATTGCCAACGGCCCATGTGCATAATTCCCAGCATATTTTTGAAGTGGCTTCGATTATGTACAAATTGAAGTTGAGTTTAGTCCCGGTTTTAGACGACAAGCATAATTATAATGGCGTAATTGTATTGTACGACCTGGCCCGCAGGTTCTCAAACCTGTATTCGGTTCACGAGCCGGGAGGTGTTATCTTGTTGGAAATAAATGCCCTGGACTATTCACTTTCTCAGATATCGCAGATTGTGGAAAGCAACGATGCCAAAATCCTGAGCTTGTTTGTGAACAGGTTGCACGGGTCGAGCACAATGTTGGTTACGTTAAAATTAAATACCATAGAATTGTCGGCTGTTATTCAAACTTTTACAAGGTACGATTATACGATTAAGGCAGTGTATATGGACAACTCAATGTTAAACGACCTGTACGATAACCGTTATGAACAATTCATGAGATACATGGACTTTTAATATTTTAGTATGAAGGTAGCTGTTTTCGGTAGTTCTGTAGATCCGGGTTTTATTCCTGTCCTGCAGAAGTTTTTCCATTTTTTTAAATCAAGGAAGATCAGGGTAGATTTGTATAAGCCTTTTTATTTGTTTTTGACAAATGATCTGGGTTATACACCGTATTGTACCGGGTTTTTCCATTCTCACACAGATTTTGATACCGCCACCGATTTTATATTTAGTGTAGGAGGAGATGGTACGTTTTTAAAATCGGTGCAGTGCATCCAGAATTATGAAATACCAATAGTGGGCGTTAATAGCGGAAGGCTGGGGTTCCTTGCTGATATATCGCAGGAAGAGGTAATAGGTGCATTAACGAACATTGCGGGAAATAAGTTCCATGTTATTGAGCGAACAATGATACAGGTCGAACTTAGCGGAGGCTCCGCCCTTGATTATAATTATGCCCTGAATGAAGCAACAGTTTTAAAGTCCGATACCTCTTCAATGATTAGTATAAAAGCATATATCAATGGGGAAATCCTGAATAATTTTTGGGCCGATGGCCTGATAATCGCTACCCCAACAGGGTCGACCGCTTATTCGCTTAGTGTTGGCGGCCCGATTTTAACCCCCGGCTCCGAAAATTTTGTTATCACCCCAATTGCCCCGCATAACCTTACGGTCAGGCCTATTGTGGTGCCCGATGATAATGAATTGGTTTTAAAAGTTACAGGCAGGGGTACGCATTTCCTGGCCTCTTTAGATTCACGGTCGGTTAGTGTGGAGTTTTCAACCTCGGTGAAGGTGAAAAAAGCCGCATCCAGGTTGAAAACTATTGTCCTCGATGGGCACTCTTTTTATGGTACGCTTAGGAATAAGCTATTGTGGGGCATTGATAAACGTAACTAGTCTCTGCAAGAAAACTGTCGAATTTTACG
>JAADGO010000205.1:0-9401 GCA_013152355.1 Chlorobiota bacterium | reverse complement strand
AGTGATGCCTGAGCATCAGTGAATTGAGAAAAATAAAAATATCGCCAAAAGAAACATTTCTGATTTTGCAGAGTTTTCTTGCAGAGACTAACTAATAAGGCAGCCGGGCTCTTGCGGGCGGTGCCACTCATTTTTCCACAGAGCTTAACAATTTTTAACCTCTCTTTGTGTTTTATAATAACTATCAGGTACGTTGTTTTTAGAATTATATTACTTTTGTACCTCCTGAAAGCTGTTATATTCAAGAGGCGAAAGGCGTATGTATATTGATTATTAGTGTTTTACAAAAGAGGTTGAGTGGAAATGAAGGAATGGTTTTTGTTAGTTAAACACACCGGAATTTTACAAGTAGCCTTTGAATAAGTTGAAAGATAAAGCTGGTAATTTGAATAAACCGAAATTGTTGGATGTGCCTGAAGCAAGTAATGTAAAAATGAATAGTTATACGGCAATGAGAAAATATCTGTTAGTATTTGTTGCAGTTATGTTTACTTTTTCAGGCTTTGCCCAAAAAACTGCTGATATTGGGATTTGGGGAGGTGCATCGTCTTATTGGGGCGACATGACGAAAGTAAATTATGGTGAATCGCTCAACCCAATGTTTGGGGCTTATTTCAGGTACAACTTTAATCCCAGGTATAGCCTCAGGGCAATGTACCTGACCGGGCACATAGGTGCAAAAGGGTTTATGGAAAACTCGGGATGGGAATATTACAAAGCCACGCATGATTTGTCATTTTTAATGGAAATAAACTTTTTGAAATATATACTTGGATTTAAAAAAACTCCAATCACTTCATACCTGTTGGCAGGGGTAGGTGTTATGTATTACCCCTATATTCTCGACCCGGCTGCTATCCGTCAGTTTAATCCTATACATAATAAAGGGAATATCGAACTTAACCAATCGGTTGTTGCGGCAACATTCCCTTTTGGGATGGGGGTGAAAATGAATATAGGCAAAAGGCTGGGGCTTGGGTTGGAGGTTTTGTTCAGGAAATTATTTGACGATAAACTGGATAACCTGGATGACCCGTTAGCATATTCGGCAGGGCCCGGGAAAGAGGTATTTTATACCGACTCGTGGCACAACAATGATTATGCAGTTTTCATGGGCTTGCATTTAACATATAAAATTTATTTAGGTAAACAGGTTTGCCCGGTATACGATAGTAAAATTAAAAATTAGTGTCGGTAAAAGATAAGTTAAATAAAGATTTAATACCAAGCCATATAGCCATTATTATGGATGGCAACGGAAGGTGGGCAGCCAGGCATGGGAATGCCCGTATCTTTGGGCACGAACATGGTGTCGAAGCCGTACGCTCTGTCGTTGAAGGCGCCAGTGAAGTAGGGGTACGGCATCTTACGTTATACGCTTTTTCCACAGAAAACTGGGCCCGCCCCAAAGAAGAGGTGAATGCCCTGATGAGTTTGCTTGTCCATGCCATCGAGCAGGAAACCGGGAAATTAAATAAAAATAATGTGCGGTTGGGTGTAATAGGGGACGTTGAACAATTTCCCCTGGAAGTAAAAGATAAGCTATTCAAGTGTATCAATAATTTAAAAACAAATACAGGGTTACATTTAATCCTTGCTTTAAGCTACGGTTCGAGGTGGGAGATCATTGAGGCTGTCAGGAAAGTTGCTGACTATATTAAGCAGGGGAGTGTATTGCCCGAAAATATAACGAATGAATTTTTTGAAAGTTTTTTGTCGACAAAAGGTATCCCTGACCCGGAGCTGCTGATACGTACCAGCGGCGAATACCGGATAAGTAATTTCCTGCTTTGGCAAATTGCTTATACAGAACTTTGTTTTGTTGAAAAATTATGGCCTGATTTCCGTAAAGAGGATCTTTTTGAAGCAATCCTTGAGTTTCAGGCAAGGGAAAGACGGTTTGGAAAGACAAGTGAGCAAATATTGAGCTAATTAATTTTGAATGAGGATGCGGAAGTCAATCATATTTTTATTTTTATTGGTAAATACTTTCTTTTGTGTTCATGCACAAGAAATTGATAGTACAAATTTCTCTATCTATTACGATAGTCCGAAGAAGTACGTGATCAGTGAAATTAAAATTTCAGGTATTCGGTATCTCGACCGCGAGGTGTTGGTGCAATTGTCGGGGTTAGAAGTAGGGCAGGAAATCAGTGTGCCGGGTGAGGAAATTACCACTGCTATTAAAAAACTCTGGAAGCAGGGCCTTTTCTCGGATGTGAAAATTACAGCCAGCAAGATAGTAGGCGACAAAATATGGCTGGATATCTTTTTGCAGGAACGGCCCAAATTATCTGGGGTGAATTATTTTGGGGTCTCCAAAAGTGAAAAAGACGATATTACTGAAAAAGTCTTATTATTAATTGGCAGCCAGGTCACCGACCACCAGGTCAATAGTGCCGAAAAAATCATTAAAAATCTTTTCCTGGAGAAAGGGTTCCTTGATACAGAGGTAAATATTATTCAACGTGACGATTCGACTAAGAATAATAGTGTTATCCTTGATATTTATGTTGATAAAAAGGAAAAAGTAAAAGTCCAGGATGTAATATTCCATGGTAACGACAATTTAAAAGCAGGGATACTCGAGAGAGCTATGAAGAAGACAAAAGCCAGGAAGCTTAAAAACTTTTTTAGCTCGAAAAAATTCCTGGAAGAAAAATATATCGAAGATAAATCAAACATTATTAAAAAATACAATGAGAAAGGTTACCGCGATGCTATTATCGTGAAAGATACGATTGTGAAGAATAATGACAACAGGGTCACTGTCGAGATTTGGATTGACGAAGGGGATAAATATTATTTCCGTGATATAAAATGGGTAGGCAATACAGTATACCCGGGTGAGTATTTGAGTGCGGTACTGGGTATTAAGAAAGGAGATGTCTTCGACCAGAAATTACTCAACAAGCGGCTCACCGAAGATGAAGACGGCGTTGGCAGCCAGTACCAGGACAATGGTTATTTGTTTTATAACCTGACACCGGTTGAAACGAATATTGATAATGACTCTATTGATATGGAGATGAGGATTTACGAAGGCAAGCAGGCTACCATTAACCGGGTTATTATCAGTGGCAATACTAAAACCAACGAACATGTTGCCCGTAGGGAGTTAAGGACTATTCCGGGCGACCTTTTTAGTAAAAGTAAGCTTATGAGGTCGTACAGGGAGTTAAGCCAGCTGGGGCACTTCGACCCTGAAGCAATTAACCCTGATGTGATTCCCCACCCTGAAGACGGGACGGTAGATATTGATTTTCAGTTACAGGAAAAAGCCAACGACCAGATTGAGTTATCCGGAGGATGGGGAGCCGGGATGTTTGTCGGTTCCGTAGGGTTGAAATTCGCCAACTTCTCTGTCAGGAACATATTTAATAAAGAGGCATGGCGGCCGCTGCCTACAGGCGATGGGCAGACCCTGAGTTTGCGTTACCAAACCAGTGGCAAATACTATAAAACCGTAAGTTTCTCATTTATTGAACCCTGGCTGGGAGGGAAGAAGCCAAACAGTTTGTCTGTTTCTTTATCGCACTCCAGGATCAACTATAGTGCCAATAATTACTACTCAAGATATGGAGGCTCGTCTTATGGCGGTTATTCACCCTATGGATACGGTGGAGGAGGCTATTCGCCCTATGGATACGGTGGAGGAGGATATTCGCGTTATGGCTATGGAGGTTATTCACCCTATGGATACGGTGGAGGATATGGTTCTGGGTACGGCTCCGGGTATGGGTATGGCTCTCAAAAAGAAAGAGACCCATCGGACGACCAGATATGGGCCACTACAGCATTGGCATTAGGATATGGTTACCGCCTGTCATGGCCTGATGATTATTTTACCGTATACCATGAACTATCAATGGAACACTACAACCTGCAAAATATGGGCAGCTATTTTTATTTCCTTGCCGATGAAAACGGGCAGGTTAATGGTACTTTTGACAATCTAAGTTTTAAAACCGTTTTCGGACGGAATTCTGTCGATAACCCTTTGTATTCAAGAAGCGGGTCGAATATTTCGCTGACGATAAAAGCTACCCCCCCTTATTCATTGTTCAATAATATCGACTACAGCAATGTCGATAATAACAAAAGGTATAAATGGATTGAATACCATAAATGGTTATTTAAAGGCCAGTTTTTTGAACCTTTGTCAAGCAACAGGAACCTGGTTTTGCGGACTGCTTATGAAATGGGGTTCCTGGGTTACTATGACAAATACCGGAAGTCTCCTTTCGAAGGGTTTATTGTCGGAGGCTCCGGAATGTCGGGGTATAATATATATGGAACAGATTATATTGCCCTAAGGGGGTATAAAGATTACAGCCTTAGCCCAAGGAATGGTTCCAGCATGTACTCAAAGTTCACGATGGAATTGCGCTACCCTGTTACTCTAAAGCCGAGTGCAACTATCTACGGCCTGGCATTTTTAGAGGCAGGGAATACTAATAATAGTTTCAGGGACTACAACCCGTTTAAATTACACAGGTCGGCAGGTATTGGCGTCCGGATTTTTTTACCTATGTTTGGCCTGATGGGTATCGACTGGGGGTATGGGTTTGACGAAGTACCCGGGCAACCTGGTGCTGCAGGAAGCCAGTTCCACTTTGTTATTGGCCAGCAGTTTTGATGGTTATATCTTAATCTGGATAATCTTGGAATTATGGATTTGGCTTAATATTTGCAATATTGAAACATATTATGAATTTTAAAATAATTTGTGCCATGAAAAAGATAATCTTAATTTTTACACTATCTGCTTTTGTTGTAAGTGTAAGTTTTGCTCAAAAATATGCTTTGGTGGATACCGAGTATATCTTAGATAATATCCCAGCATATAAAGCTGCACAGGAACAACTTGACCAATTGTCACGCCAATATCAAAAAGAATTAGAATCAATGCATGCGGAGATTGAACAGATGTATAAGGATTTTCAAGCCGAAAGTGTGTTGCTTTCTGAAGATATGAAAAGAAAACGGGAAGATGTTATTATCTCCAGGGAAAAGGAATATAAACAGTTGCAAAGGAAGTATTTTGGCCCTAATGGCGACCTGTTTAAAAAACGCCAGGGGCTGGTTAAGCCCATACAGGATGATATTTTTAATGCCGTCCAGGAAATAGCGAATGATGGTAATTATGCTGTAATATTTGATAAAGCCGGCGGTACTACAATGTTATACACAAACCCGAAGTACGACCTTAGTGATAAAGTACTGCAGAAACTTGGATATAAAAATTAATTCTTATATTTATGTGCAAAAATTTTAAATCAATATTGATTATGAGAAATGTAATGAGAATAGCTATTGCTGCCTTGTTGACAATGACAATAAGTCTTGCAAATTCACAAACTCTCAAATTTGGGCATATCAACCTGAGTGCTTTGATTCAGGTAATGCCGGAAAAGGCAGCTGCTGCCGAAGCATTTGAGAAAGAGCAGGCTGAAGTTGGGAGTGCTTATGATGTAATGCAGAAGGAACTGCAAGATAAGTTTGCAGAATATGAAAAGCTGGGAGAGGATGCTTCTGAGATTGTACGTAATGCTAAAGCTGCAGAAATACAGGAGATACAGCAAAGGGTACAGACCTTCTCCACTTCGGTACAACAGCAATTAGCAAAAAAGCAGACTGACCTGATGGCGCCTATTATTGAAAAGGCAAAAAATGCTATCAAGGAAGTTGCTAAAGAAAAAGGGCTGATCTATGTTTTTGACGTTAATGAAATGGGCATTGTCCTGTATCATTCAAACCAAAGTATAGACCTCCTTCCTTTAGTGAAAGCCAAATTGGGTATACAGTAAACTACAATATTCGGAATTGAAAGCCATCCGCTGGCTAGCGGATGGCTTTTTTTGTTTATTTTTGTTGAATACTAACCTGATATTATGCTTCAAAAGTCTGCTCCAATAGGTGTTTTTGATTCAGGTTACGGAGGCCTGACAGTTTTGAAGGAATTAAAAGCCTATCTGCCACAATACGATTTTGTCTATTTAGGCGATAATGCGCGTACTCCTTATGGGACACGTTCGTTTGGCGTGGTATATGAATATACCTTGCAGGCTGTGAAAAAACTGTTTGAAATAAACTGCCACCTGGTTATTCTTGCCTGTAATACAGCTTCGGCAAAAGCATTGCGGAGTATCCAGCAGGTAGATTTACCGGTTATTGCACCTCAAAAACGTGTGTTAGGGGTTATCCGCCCATCTGTCGAGAAAGTAATTGAGGTAACACAAAACGGGCATGTTGGGGTGGTTGGCACGGTTGGCACCGTTGCTTCAGAGTCATACCCTATAGAGTTGGCGAAATGGGGTGGGGGGAAGGTTGTCAGTACAGTGCAGGAAGCCTGCCCAATGTGGGTGCCCATTGTAGAAAACAACGAAGCCGGAACCCCCGGAGCCGACTATTTCATTCGAAAGAATATTGAGAATATCCTGGAAAAGGATAAAGATATGGATACATTGATCCTTGGCTGTACCCATTACCCGCTTTTAATGGCGAGTATTGAAAAGTTCCTGCCGGGGAAGGTCAGCGTATTAAGCCAGGGGGCAATTGTTGCCGAAAAATTGGGCGACTATTTAAAAAGGCATCCTGAAATTGAAAAGGAATGCTCGAAGAATGCTACTGTCAACTATTATACAACCGAATCGGTTGATGTGTTTGAAAGCCGGGCGGGGTATTTCCTTGGAGAAGAACTAAAAGCCCGGTCAATTCATTTATAGGGCAGGCGATACAAAAAAAGCCAGAGACTACTCAACGTGAGGCCCTGGCTTTTCAGAATTTAACTTTAAACAACTTCATTATTTTAATCCTGCCAAAGTCTCCACCACAGCTTTTTTCATTTCTTCATACTGGGCTTCCATGCTTTGCAACAATTTGTACTGTGCCTTTGTACGTACCAGGTTATGGTCCGGCGATTTGATTTTGTAGTAGTTGTCGCCGTCAATATAATCCATCAGGAACCGGAGCACTTGCTCGTATGTAATATATTTGGCCGAGAATGCTAAGTATTCAATCTCCGTATCGGTCAAAAATGAAATGGTTTCTTCGAGGTATCCTTTTGTAAAGGCTTTATAAATAGCCATATCCATTGAAACATTATCCAGGTTAGGGTCGTCTTCCAGTCCGGTGTTGGTATAATACCGCATGGCATCGCCAAAATCGTTCAATGCGGTACTGTTCAACACAGTGTCGAGGTCAATAACACATAGTACGTTCCCCTGTTTATCAAAAAGGATATTGTTTATTTTAGTATCGTTGTGTGTAATCCTTGTCGGAAGGCTGCCATTCTCATACAGTTCCCAGAATCCGAGCATCTCTTCCTTGCGCGACTCAATCCACCCAATCTCTTCAGCAAGCCCGGCCTTTCGCCCAACCGGGTCTTTGGCCAGCACTTCGTCCCATTGTTTGAACCGGTACCTGATATTATGGAACCCCGGGATAATATCGGTCAATTGTGCATCAAGGTCGGATACCATCGACTGGAATTTGCCGATCCCTTTCCCTCCTGCATACGATAATTCAGGTGTTTCGGCTGCATCGTAAGTAATAGTATCCTCAATAAGAATGCATACTGCCCAGTACTCATCGTCTTCATCTTTAAAATAGAGTTTGCCATCTGTTGCCGGGACAACAGTCAGCACCTCACGCAACGGGTCGCCACCTGCCGCAATTACTTTTTTCTTAATATGTGAAGTGACGATTTGTATATTCTCCATCATGGCAGGGATTGGTGAAAACACCCTCTTGTTTTTCCTTTGGAGGATATAATTAGGGGCTCCTTCTCCGGTTGTAATGGTATAGGTATCATTGATAAAGCCTTCGCCAAGGGCTTTTACGTCAATAACTGTTCCTTCCAGTTGGAATTTTGCTGCTAGATCTTTTAAGTCCATTGTATTTAGTTTTTAATTTATATATGAGCTGCAGGCTGTGGGCCAATAGCCATTGGTTTCTTTTTAATTAATCCCCATCAACCCCTTTAATGCCGGCATTAAATATCCTGCTATTAAAGCATTGTTACCATAATTTTGTTGGGTATACTCCCTGCTCGACCAATTGGTTCAACTGCTTCGATACATACGGTTTATCTTCAGGGTAGGTAACGCCAAACCATTGTGCATTGCAGTTTAGTACCTTAACTGTTATTAGCCCTTTTTGCAAAGCATCGGATATTTCGAATGGCAGGAAGTATTCTGATTTTAACTCCTGCCCGTGTGATTTCAGAAATGCAGTGAACCCGGACTCAAGCTGTTCAAAGAAAAAGGGGTTTAAAGCCCAGCAATTCATCGAAACGGGAGTGTCAGGGGCAAGCCGGTGTTTTTTTCCTCCTTCATAATAAAAAATACCCTCTTCCCCGCCTTCTATATTTGTCCGTTCGTTGATTTCAACAAGGAAACCATTGCTATCGGTTTTACAAACCCCCCTTGAAACGTGCCCAAACTCAGAAAGGGTTTTCTGCAGTTGGTAACTAACCATACATGCCTCATTATTACTTGTTGATTCCGACATATACCCTACCAAAGCCCGGAAAGCTTCCCTGCTATAAAAGTCATCGGCATTGATAACTGCAAATGGCTCATTTATCAGTTCTTTGGCCATAAGGACTGCGTGCCCCGTTCCCCAGGGTTTTTCCCTGTCCGGGTTGATGGGGATCCCCGGTGGTATTTTTTCAAGTTCCTGGAAAGCATATCCTATTTCAATTTTCCCTTTGAGTTTTGGTTCAAACAGGTTCTTGAAATCATCGGCAAAGCTTTCGCGTATAATGAATACTACTTTGCCAAAGCCTGCCTGTATCGCATCGTAAATTGAATAGTCAATGATTGACTCACCTGATGGGCCGAATTTATCTATCTGTTTAAGCCCTCCGTACCGGCTACCCATACCAGCGGCCAATATTAACAAGGTTGGTTTCATTTTGTTAAGATTATTTAAAAGTTGTATTTAAAATGAGCTGTGAAAATACAAAATTTTGTTTCAAAGCAAGTTTTTATCATTTCTAAATAATAAAATTTATTGGACGCAAAGATTCGCGGGCCCCGGAGGGGAGAAGCGATTTTTTGAATGTACTGCCGGAACATGTTGGCCCGGGGCAACTGCAATATCAATGCCGGAGGTATCACATATTTATAGAAACAGGCAAATACAAAGGAATTCGACCCCGGCCGGGGTCGGACATTTGGCAACATTGATTTCCTTGCTATAAATATGCAAACCCTCCGGGTTTGAGGGAAATATCAAGATGCGGTTAAAACGGAATAGAAATAACTAAGCGTTTGAGTGGCCGGCACGGCCAAACCTGATCCCGAGTACCGGGATACAAGAAAAACCGAGCCCCCGAATTCTAAGACTAAAACAAACAATTCGAGGGCTCGGGGCCGTCACCGCAAAAGCTGCTT
>JAADGO010000076.1 GCA_013152355.1 Chlorobiota bacterium | reverse complement strand
CTAAGTATATTACTTTGGAAGATTTTTATGATGCTTTATTAGATGGTACACAAAACTGCAAATATTAATATTAAGAACAGGAAAGTAACGTTTGAGTACGAGCTGATTGAAAAGTTTATTGCCGGGATACAATTGTCGGGTACTGAGATAAAATCGATACGGGGGGGCAAGGTGAACCTGTCCGAATCGTATTGCCAGTTTATTGGTAATGAGCTGTTTGTTAAAAATATGCACATAGCCGAGTACGAGATGGGTACCTGTAATAACCATATTGCCCTTCGCGACCGTAAACTTTTACTTACCAGGAAAGAACTATACAAATTACATAAGAAGGTTAAAGAATCGGGCCTGACGATCGTCCCGGTAAGGCTTTTCGTAAATGACAGGGGATTGGCCAAATTGCAAATTGCGCTTGCCCGTGGTAAAAAAACTTACGATAAACGCGAAAGCCTCAAACGCAAAGATGCTCAACGGGATATGGACAGGATGAAAAAATATTGAACATTCTCCTGGTTTCAGGCAAAAATATAATGAAGTTGTTTAAAGTTATGAAGTTGTTTAAAGTTAAAGGGGATTTTCGAGAGTGACAGATTGATTTTCAGTGGCAAAGCTCGGTTTTTCTTGCATAGCCAAAGCTATGTAAGGAAAATTAGCTGAAGTCCAATGGGATCAAGATGTTACTCGCAGTTTTTCAATTTGACTTTAAACAACTTCAATGCCTGATTCCATTATGTTAAGATTATCGTAAAATAATTTTCAAAATGCCGGTTAAGAATGGTATTTATCCAATAATTTTTATCTTGCACCTTGAATTATAACAATTTATATACAAAAAATTATTATTGAATGAATCCACAAGCCGCAGAACTCAACAAAATTATTATTGAAAAGAATCCTGTTATTTTTGATGTATTATCTGAAAGAGGTAAAACTATATTTTTCCCTAAAAAGGGGATTCTAGGGCAAACCGCCGATGCTAAGGGCACTAAGATAAATGCGACTATTGGTGCTGCCATCGAAGACGATGGTTCGCCCATGAGGCTTGAAGCTATCGCCTCGAAGGTTGGATTGGACCCTTCATTGGTTTTCCCCTATGCGCCAAGCTTTGGCCGCCCGGATATCCGTGCTAAATGGAAAAGCATGATCTATGAAAAGAACCCCTCATTGAAAAACCGGGAATTGAGCCTTCCTGTTGTTACCAATGCTTTGACTCATGGTATCAGTATGGCGGGTTACATGTTTTTAAATGCAGGCGATGAAGTAATTGTCCCCAACCTGTTTTGGGGGAATTATAACTTAATATTAACCAATGCTTATGGTGCGGCATTAAACACGTTCAACCTTTTTAAAGATGGGAAGTTCGACCTTGATGCACTTAAAGCGAAACTTGAAGAGGGTGGCATAGGGAAAAAAGTATTGATCCTTAACTTCCCCAATAACCCTTCGGGGTATACGCCCACCATCGAAGAGTCGGCAGGAATCATTAAGGTCATTAAAGAATCGGCTGAAAAAGGGAACAAAATAGTTGTAATTACCGATGATGCATATTTTGGTTTGAACTACGAAGAAGGCATAGCACAGGAAAGTATATTTAGTGCTTTGAGTGGCCTTCATACGAATATCCTGGCTGTAAAAGTCGATGGCCCGACAAAGGAAGATTACGTATGGGGGTTCAGGGTTGGCTTTATTACATACGGTATAAAGGGTGGCGATGCCGGGTTGTATGCAGCTTTGGAATCAAAAACTGCCGGTGCCGTGCGTGGCAATATCTCAAACTCTTCCAACCTTTCCCAGTCTTTGCTCATGGCAGCTTTCAACAGCCCCGAATACCAACAACAGAAAGAAGCAAAATATGCTATTCTGAAGCAAAGGTATGATGCTGTTAAAGAAGCTTTGTCCGATGAAAAATACAAGGAGTATTTTACAGCTATCCCGTACAACTCCGGTTATTTCATGTGTGTAAAATTAGCCGATGGGATCAATGGCGAAGAAATACGCAGAATATTGATCGAAAAATACAGCATTGGTATAATTAACCTGAATAATATTATCAGGATTGCCTATTCGGCAGTTGCCGCCGGTGATGTAAAAGAGATGTTTGAAGGTATTTACAATGCGTGCAAAGAGTACAGTAAATAGTTTATACCCTCTTCAAAAAAAATAACAAAGCTTCAAATGATGATAATAATTCATTTGAGGCTTTTTTTATTCAAATTTGAAACATCTATTTTCTTAGATTCAAAAGTTGTTCCTTCAGTTCCGCAGTATCAGCATCGGGCTTAATTAATTGCAAGTGGGCTTTTTTATAGAAAGGCAACCTTTTTTGTAGCGACTCATTAATAAATGCGGTCAGTTCTTCCCTGGATTTCCCCCTGATTAGCGGGCGGTCTATTTTCGAATCTAATAATCTTTCAGCTAAAATATCGGGGTCAATATTAAGGAAAATGGTGATGCCTGATTTTTTCATCAGTTCCATATTATCGAAAAAGCAGGGTGCCCCGCCACCTGTAGCAACAACAACATCAGTAAATTCAGAAAGCTCTTCCAGTGCCATTCTTTCTTTCTCCCTAAATGCATTCTCGCCCTCTTCTGCAAAAATCTGAGGAATCGTTTTATGATTCCTTTCTTCAATATAGTCATCCATATCGATAAACTGTATATCCATCTCCTCAGACAGCTTCCTGCCCAGTGTCGATTTGCCACTTCCCATGTATCCTACCAGGTAAATACGCATTCTTTTCAAATTAAAAATTAAATGTCAAAAATATAAATATAAAAGTAGATTGTCAAAAGTAAAGTTATTGGGACGCAGGGAAGCCGGTCAACTAATAGATCCCCAGTTGAATTCTGTATTTTGGTTTGTAAACAGGTGTTTCCTAAGCAACAGGTTTTCCTTTTTCTCCAATTGTGGGTCGTCTTGTAATATTTCGGTGGCTTTGTCGCGGGCCAGTTGTAAAATTTCGCCGTCTTTACCAAGGTTGGCAATTTTCAGGTCGAAGCCGATACCGCTTTGCTGAGTCCCTTCAATGTCGCCCGGGCCTCGTAGTTTCATATCCATTTCGGCAATTTCAAAGCCATCGTTGGTACGGATCATGGTTTCCAGCCTTTTCCTGCTTTCGTTGCCAATTTTGTATGACGACATTAATATGCAAAACGACTGCCCGGTGCCACGCCCAACCCTGCCACGCAGTTGGTGCAACTGTGATAACCCGAATCGTTCGGCACTTTCAATCACCATTATGGTAGCATTGGGCACATCTACGCCAACCTCAATCACCGTAGTGGCCACCATTATATCGGTTTCTTTATTTTTAAACTTCTGCATTTCCCGGTCTTTGAGCTTCGATTTCATCCGTCCGTGTACCATGCTGATTCTAAATTCAGGGAAGGTTTCCTGTGCGTAACGGAAACCTTCTTCCAGGTTTTTGTAATCCATTTTCTCCGACTCGGAAATCAGCGGGTAGACAATGTATGCCTGCCTCCCGGCTCTTACCTGTTTTCGGATAAACTCGTTCAGTTTAGCTCTTTTATTATCGAAGAAGTGGAGTGTTTGTACCGGTTTCCTGCCCGGGGGGAGTTCGTCAATGATAGACACATCCAGGTCGCCATATACGGTCATTGCCAGGGTACGGGGAATAGGCGTTGCCGTCATTACCAGCACATGCGGGGGTGTAAACTGGTTTTTTTTCCAGAGCTTGGCCCGCTGTGCCACGCCAAAACGGTGTTGCTCATCAATTACCACCAACCCAAGGTGCTTAAATTGTACGGTATCTTCAATCAAAGCATGTGTGCCAATTAAAATATGCATCTCGCCACTTTGTAGCTTCTCATGGATAGCCTGGCGTTCCGAAGCTTTGGTAGAACCGGTAAGCAGCCCGATTTCAATGTTCATTCCTGAAAGCAATGCTGAAATGGAATTGTAATGTTGTTGGGCAAGTATTTCTGTCGGAGCCATCAGGCTCGCCTGGAACTCGTTGTCGATAGCTATGAGCATAGACATCAGTGCTACTAATGTTTTGCCACTTCCCACATCGCCTTGCAGCAGCCGGTTCATTTGGTGGTTGCCGCCTACATCTTTACGTATCTCCCTGACCACTTTTTTCTGGGCATTGGTAAGTTCAAAAGGGAGGTGGTTGTGGTAAAACGTGTTGAAATTATACCCGATCTTTGAAAAGCGGAATCCTTTGAACTTATTGTCGCGGAGGAGTTTCAGGCTAAGTATTTTTAATTGTATAAAGAATAACTCTTCAAATTTGAGCCTGAACCGCGCCTTTTTAAGTTCGTAGGTGTTTTCCGGTTTATGAATGTTGGATAATGCTTCTTCAAGTGAGGCTAATTTTAGTTTTTTGATGAGGCTGGCAGGTAAGGTTTCGTTGATCTTCCCTTTAACCTTTTCTAAAAGAATCAGTTCCAGCTTGTTAATTACTTTAGAATTGATGAACTTCTTTTTCATGTTTTCCGAAGTAATATAGTACCCCTGGAAAATACCTGAGGGTTTTAGCTGCTGGCTACCTTCCGGTTCCATTTCCGGGTGGACAACGTTCATCCGTCCGTTAAACTCCGAGGGTTTCCCGAAGATGGTGTATCCGGTGTTTATTTTCAGGGTTTCTTTTTGGTACTTAATACCTCTGAACCAAAGTAATTCCATGATACCTGTATCGTCTCTGAATTTAGCCACCAGCCGTTGCTTTGGGCCGGCACCGATGGTTTCAAGAGATATTATTTTCCCTTTTACCTGAATGTAGGGCATTTGGGTATGGATCTCGGCGATTTTATAAAATTTGGTGCGGTCGATATATTTATAGGGATAGTAATAAATAAGGTCGCGGAAAGTTTTAATCCCCAACTCTTTATCCAGCAGTTCTGCCCGTTTAGGGCCAACACCCGGCAAAAACATTATTTCCTGGTCAAGTATATCGCTCATAAACCGTTCGTATGTCGGCTGTTTAAAATACAATTTTCTGATGGAAAAATAACAAAGATATGACGCATAATAAATAACTTCAAAATAAAAGCATACCTGTGTGGCAGGCTGGGATAAATTTTACACACTCTTTTAAACAGTTTCCCGGTTTTTGTACTCAAAATAAATATATTTATTCCTTTAAACAGTTTCTAAGGAATGAAAGTAATAAAAAGTAATAGGATTGGAAGCCGTATTCATTCGCCTTTTGTATACAGGCTGGTTGCAAATGTGCTGTTTGCAGGTTACCCTTATTACGCATTTCAGGAAATAGAAGAATTTACAGATAAAAAGGACGAGGTTGTCGAATACAAATTTATATTCAGGCTGGTGAATTACTTTCAGCCCGAAGTTATTCAATATATAGGGAATGAAGACAATAGGTTGAAAAGGGTTTGTTCTCTGGCAAAAAAAAATATTGCGGGTTATGATATTCAATCCTTTGATAGTGAAGAAAAAGCACTGCAATTGTTAGGAGGGAAGAATCACCTGGTTATTTGGAACAATTATTGTAAAATTAAGAACTTCAGAATAACACCTGGAATCCAGGGGGTTTGGATTATCAGGAATATCAAAGGCCATGCAATAAAAGATTTCTTTAATAAGTTGATGAAGCACCAGGATGTAAAAATTACAATCAGGTTAGGCCACCTGGGAATTGTTATCTTTAATGGCCAGTTTCAAAAACAAAATTATGTAATAAAATATTAGTTTTTATTACGAATGAGTTATAATAACTTTCAGGATGGATAAAATAATACATTTAGATTCAATTATCAAAAATTATAAGGTTGGCACACAGGTTGTGAAGGCTTTGCGTTCGGTATCGCTTGATATTTATAAAGGCGAGTATGTAGCTATTATGGGGGCATCGGGATCCGGGAAGTCAACCCTGATGAATATTATTGGTTGCCTCGATACACCAACAAACGGAAGTTATATCCTTAATAATAAAGATGTCAGCCGTCTATCGGACGACCAACTGGCTGAAATCAGGAATACGGAGATCGGTTTTATTTTTCAGACATTTAATTTACTGCCGCGTAATTCGGCCCTCGAAAATGTCATGCTGCCGCTTGTATATGCCGGGGTCAGGAAAAACGACCGTAAAATAAGGGCAGGGGATACACTGTCCGATGTTGGCCTTTCCGACAGGATGGAGCACCGGCCTAGTGAACTGTCCGGAGGCCAACGCCAACGTGTGGCAATTGCCAGGGCATTGGTCAATAATCCTTCGCTGCTACTTGCCGATGAGCCTACCGGCAACCTTGATTCAATTATTTCTGAAGAGATAATGAAACTTTTTGCCGATATCCATAAGCATGGGAACTCACTGATAGTGGTTACCCACGAAGAGAGTATTGCCAAGCACGCCCACCGGATTATCCGCCTGAAGGATGGTGAGATTGAAAGAGATGAGGTCAATCCGGACCCGGTTTATTAGAAGCTGAGGTTGTTTAAAATTAAACAATTTATAGTGTCAGAATTATGGGCAAAGAATTTAAAATATATACCAGGACAGGCGATGACGGGACAACCGGGCTGGTTGGCGGTTCGCGTGTGAAGAAATACGACATCAGGCTGGAAGCTTATGGCACCATCGATGAATTGAATTCATACCTTGGGGTGGTACGGTCGTTTGAAATGGAAAACACCTCCAAAGAATTAATCCTGTGGATTCAGGGGAAACTTTTTACGGTTGGTGCGAAATTGGCTTCCGATGGAAAAGGGAAACAAAAAACAGGCCCATTGGTGTGCTCGGCCGAAGACATCGGAAAGCTGGAGCAAGCCATTGACCTGTTCGAAAATAATTTGCCTGAGTTAAAAAGTTTTATCCTTCCCGGAGGCACCCAGCTGACGGGGTTTTGCCATATTGCGCGTACCGTTTGCCGCCGTGCCGAACGAAGGGTCGTAGAACTATCGGAGCACGAAGATATACCTGTAAACATCATCAAATTTATAAACCGGTTATCTGATTTCCTATTCGTATTATCCCGCAAAACAGCCTTTGATAGCGGCATTGAGGAAACTCCCTGGATTTCATGAAAATTTTATTAGCAGTAGATATTTTTTTTAGTATATTCGCGGAATCTTAAAATAGAGTAAAATCTATAAATTTTTTGTTATGTACTGGACACTAGAATTAGCATCGAAACTGGAAGATGCCCCCTGGCCTGCAACAAAAGACGAATTAATTGACTACGGCATTCGTTCGGGAGCTCCTTTAGAGGTAATTGAAAATCTTCAGGAAATTGAAGATGAAGGTGAGATGTATGAAAGCATTGAAGATATATGGCCTGATTACCCTAGTAAGGACGATTTCTTCTTCAATGAAGACGAGTACTGATTATTGTTCATTGTATAACTGTTAAAAAAAACAAAGGTGCCTTTTTTATTTCCTGAAAACATCTTTATACGATAAAGGCCTGGCTTGTTCTCTCCACTCAAAGCCATTTAGTTTCCGATCTTGGCTGGTCAGTTTAAGGATGGGGTTTAATACGCCTTCGGGTGACGACAAAAATGAAATCTTAAACACTTTCCCATCTTTAAATGTAATTGACAACTTACTGCTTTCGGCTTTGTTCAGCCCTATTATTTCATTTTCGTCCTGCGCATAGTATAGTGTTTGCCCATTCCCGTTTACATCAATCCTTTTTAATGATTTATCCTGAATATATGCAACCATATTCTTCCCTTTAATTTGGTCGAACATGATGGAGTCTCGTTTGGATATTATGAATGAATTGTTATTGAGCATTATCTCATCGGGAGCATTGGACTTCGCTTTCATTTCAATATAATCGGCTGTCATTTGCCGTATCCCCGACCAAAGTATTGGCGATGAGAACATTTGGGCAGTCGAATCTTTTGAGAAGTAGACCAGCGAATCACAAGCCCCCTGAATATCAGTCCTATAGAACTTAACCCCCATGTATGCTTTGATTATTTTCTCATCGTCAACCGTATCGGGGATGGTCATTAAGGTATCGGCATGCAGGTATAACGAATCTTTATCTGAATAGAGGATAAGTAGTGCGGAATCTGAAATTGTGGCCAGTTCCATATTGTCATTATACGAAGCATTCATGCCTTTTATCACCAACTGGTTTTCATTATCTGTAATGGTTATATCCCCATGTGCCAGCCCATTGCCGTCCTGGCGGTTGTATTTTATAATGTTGGCCTTTAATGTTTGCCTGTCGTTCGTCACAACCGGGTTCTTCAGTAACTCGGCATAGCCTGTATTCGAATCGTACCAGCCGTCTTCAGCATAAAGGGTATTTACACTGTCTTTTATGGTGGTTGGCCCGGTAATGAAAATTTTACCGGTTACCGTATTGTATTTTAAGGTATCGCTGTGGAGAGTGAAATCATCGCTTACCACCTCAACATCAACAAAAAAATCAATGATGTCCAGGTTGACAAAATAACGCCCGTATTGGCTCGACAATGTCTTGGTGCTGTCTACTATCCTCCCTGTGTCATCGTAATAACCAATGTTTTCGTCCATTTTGTAATCCAGGGTGTCGGTATACAGGGTGGAACCTTGTTTTACCAGCTTCACATTACCCTTTGCCTGCGCAAAGCTGATATCTCCATCGTAGAATACATTCCGTGCATATAAATGTATGCTATCCCCCTGGTTGATATGCACATTGCCAAAAGCATCGATTTTGTTTGTGCCAACGTAGTAATAGGCACTGTCGCACCACATCAATACATCATTATGGCTGATTTCCACATTCCCGATTAGCCGTTGTGCATTGCCGACAATGTTTTTATTCTGGTCCAGGTAATCGGCATTTAATATATCAATCCTTCTTTTTTCCTGAGAATGCCCAACTAATGTTGCCACCAGGAAAAATATGAAAAACCAGTATCCGTAAAGCCCCGGTATCTGCACATCAGGTATTTTAATAATCTTGCCCAATACTTATAAGTCATTAATAATTCCATCGACATCTGTTAGCTTGAAGCTATAACAGGTCATTAATAATTTCATCAACATGGATATTTTCGGCTTCGGCTTTATAATTTTTAATGATCCTATGCCGTAAGATAGTGGAAGCAACTGCTTTTACATCTTCAATATCGGGAGAATATTTGCCATGGATAGCAGCATTTGTTTTGGCGCCCAAAACAAGGTACTGCGAAGCCCTGGGCCCTGCCCCCCATTTGAGGTAACGCCCGGCTATTTCGGAAGCATGTTTTGTGCCGGGCCGGGTTTTTGCAGTTAGTTTAACCGCATATTGCAGTACGTTGTCGTTAATCGGTATCTTTCGGATAAGCTCCTGGTAGAATTTAATTTCTTCACCATTAATCACAGGGTTCAGGCTTACTTCCATGGTTGATGTGGTGTTTTTTACAATTGTCAGTTCATCATCCAGTTTTGGGTAGTCGAGCCATATAGAAAACATGAACCTGTCGAGCTGTGCTTCAGGCAGCGGGTATGTCCCTTCCTGCTCAATAGGGTTTTGCGTTGCCAACACAAAAAAGGGTTTGTCAAGTTCAAAGCGTTGCCCTGCTGCCGTAATTGCTCTTTCCTGCATGGCTTCGAGCAGTGCCGACTGTGTTTTGGGAGGGGTACGGTTGATCTCATCGGCTAAAATAATATTGGCAAACAACGGGCCTTGTATAAATTGGAATTGCCTGTCTTTATTCAGTATTTCAGTACCAATAATATCTGATGGCATCAGGTCGGGGGTGAATTGAATACGGTTGTATTTTAAACCCAAAGTTTTGGCAATAGTTGTAACCAAAAGGGTCTTTGCCAATCCGGGTACGCCAATCAACAGGCAATGCCCACGGCTAAACAGTGAGATTAATACCTGTTCGATTATCTCATCCTGGCCATAAATAGCCTTTTTGATCTCTTCTTTCAACAGGTTGTACTTACCCCTTAACCCATCCAGTGCCTCTACATCATTTTTATAATCCATATTATTTTTTGTTCAGAAAATTCGTATTGCTATTTTATTTGATCCATTTGCCAAATTTAAAATTACAATTGGCGTAGGTGTCGTCAATTCGAATATATGTATTGCTTTGTTTTTCTGCGTACCAGTCTTTCAATGTTTTGTCTTGTTT
>JAADGO010000233.1 GCA_013152355.1 Chlorobiota bacterium | reverse complement strand
CAAAAAATGAAATCCCGTCTGGAAAGACAAAACAAGAAGGGTAATTCTGCGTTGAATGAATTTATGCCAATGGCCAGAGATGGCTAATCTGGAATTTACCTGGGAATTCTTAGGGACTTTCCTTCCCAAGCTATTCCATGAATCCAATATTACTCCACCCTAATTCTTATATGGCCCAGAAGCCGCCCGCCGGGCCTGCCCACTATGGGTAATAACTAAATACTGAAATTTATTGGGTGCAAGTATTCGCGAGCCCCGGAGCCGGAGGGGAGAAGCGGCCTCTTGAATGTATTGCCGGAACATGTTGGAGGAGCAACCGCAATATGATGCCGGAGGTATCATATATTTATAGAAACAGGCAAATACAAAGGAATACGACCCCGGCCGGGGTCGCATACTTGCCAACATTGCCAACCTTGCTATAAATATGCAAACCCTCTGGGTTTGAAGGAAATTTCTTTGAAGTTGCTAAAATTTATGCATAAGTTTTTATTATCCACCAGAAATATGAAATGATCCGTAGGAGCCCTGCTTTTTTTATGTTGTTAAAGATTTTCCTTCTTTGGGGGCTTTGCACATTTGTTTCTGTATATTCAGTTTACTATATTTACGTAGTCTCTGCAAGAAAACTCTGCAAAATCAGAAATGTTTCTTTTGGCGATATTTTTATTTTTCTCAATTCACTGATGCCTCAGGCATCACTTCATCTCCAAAAAGTAAAAATCTCATCCCAAATAATTCATTTCGTAAAATTCGACAGTTTTCTTGCAGAGACTAAGTAATCTTAAAAGTCTCCAAAGATGTCAGAAAAACACATTCGAATATTTAGTGCGGCCATGCTCCTACTTGTTTTTTTAGCCCCTGGTTGTAAAAAGGGCGGTCGTCCGGTTACTGAAAAATTTAAAATTATTTCAGAGGCGAAAACAGATAGGGAGAGCCCGTTTTTTATCGATACAAAAAAATACCCTTCAAAAAAGAATTCGTTACCAATTGGTATTTTCGATTCAGGGACGGGTGGGTTAACAGTGCTGAACTCAATCCTTGAGCTGGATAAATTCAATAATAAAACGCATGGGCAGGGGCCTGACAGTTTACCTGATTTTGAGGCAGAAAAATTCATATACCTGGCAGATGAAGCCAACATGCCTTATGGGAAATATAATGCTGAAGGGAAAGCTGATTTTTTGAGGGAGTTAGTCATTAAAGATGTCCGTTTTTTATTGGACAATAACTATTATGAAGCCCCTGCAGACCCCGTGCCAAGGTCGGATAAAGCACCTGTTAAAGCCATTGTAATAGCCTGTAATACGGCAACAGCATACGGACTGGAGACTGTGAGGGGTGCTGTCGATTCATGGGGGCTCAATATCCCCATACTTGGCATTATTGATGCCGGGGCAAAAAGTGCATTGGTTAAACTAAAACCCGGCGAAGAAAACAATGCTGTAATAGGAGTACTTGCAACCGAAGGGACATGCGCATCTGGTGGATACCCAACTTCGATAAAGAATCATGCGGAACAAAACTTCCCTGGTAACCACATCCACATTGTCCAGCAGGCAGGGATTGGGCTGGCCGGGGCAATTGATGGCGACCTAAACTACATTGACCCGGCTGCAAATACGGCCAGAAGTGATGAAGACTACAAGGGGCCAGGACTAAACAACCCACTATTCCCTATTGACACCAGCCTTTGGGCTGAATATAACTTTGAGGGAGGCAATGGTTTACTGATTGAAAAGAATGATAAAGGGGAATTAGTTAAAGTCCAGCTGAACTCAGTTGGGAATTATATAAAATACTGCACTACACACCTGGTGGTAAAAACAGTGGAAGAGAGCCCTGGCAGGGTTTTGAATTCGATCATCCTGGGCTGTACCCATTACCCTTTTTTCGAGAATGAGATACGCAGCCACTTGATGTTTTTAAAACAATTAGATGAAAAATACGACAAAATAATCCCCGGGGATATTTCTTTCATCGACCCGGCACAGTCATTGGCATGCGAGCTTTACGATTGCCTTGCAAAAGACAGCCTTTGGGGAGCTGATAATAATGCAAATAGTGAATTTTTCATTTCTGTGCCCAACCCACGCCTGGAATCCAATAAGATTGATGCCAATGGAGAATTCCCTTATGAATATAAATACGGGAGGAGTATTAATTCTTCTAATCAGTTTGTAAGAATTGTCCCCTTTTCGGATAAATGGGTAAGTGAAAGTATAAAGGCACGGATAAAACAAGATATTCCAACTACCTACCAGGTGATTTATAAAAACTAAGAGGCTGTCTAAATTTTGTTTTTTAGAATTATTATGATATATTTTTTACATTTCAATCAGCACCTTTGGCATTTCAATTTTTGAATATTTGTTGGCTTCAAGTTTTGCCCTCACTTCCTTAAAAGCCCTCAATGTAATATTTACATCTTCCAATGTATGCATAGCCGTTGGGATAAGGCGCAAGATAAGCTCTCCTTTAGGGATAACCGGGTAAACAACCATCGAACAGAATATCCCGTAATTCTCCCTCAAATCTTTTACCATATTGCCTGCTTCGGGAATATTGCCTTTTAAGTAAACCGGAGTTACCGGGGAGTTGGTCCTTCCCAGGTCAAAGCCTTCTTCTTTCAACCCTTTTTGGAGTGCATCGACAATTAACCATAGCCGGTTTTTAAATTCGGGCCTTGTCCTTAGCATTTCAAGCCTTTTTAATGCCCCCACAACCATTGCCATTGGCAACGATTTTGCGTATGTCTGTGAGCGCATATTATAGCGGAGGTAATAGCAAATATCAGTATCGCATGCAACAAACCCGCCAATGCCGGCCATAGCTTTTGCAAAGGTGCCAAAATGCAGGTCTATTTTATCCTGTACGCCAAAGTATTCGGGTGCACCGGCTCCTGTTTCACCCATTGTGCCAAATCCGTGGGCATCGTCAACCAACAGCCTGAATTCAAATTCATCTTTTAGTTTTACGATTTCATCTAATTTACCCAGGTCGCCCGACATCCCAAACACACCTTCGGTAATAACCAAAATACCGCCTTTTTGTTTTCCTGCAAGCCTGGTTGCCCTTTTCAGTTGTTTCCGCAGGTTGTCTATATTATTATGCGGGAACACAAACCGTTTCCCCATGTGTAAACGTACTCCGTCAAGGATACATGCGTGAGCCTCCGAATCATAAACAATAACATCATTCCGCCCGCAAATTGCATCAATTATAGAAACCATTCCCTGGTAGCCATAATTTAATAAGAATGCATCTTCTTTGCCCACAAATTCTGCCAGCTGCCTTTCAAGCTCTTCGTGCTTTTTAGTCTGCCCCGACATCATCCTGGCTCCCATCGGATAGGCCAGCCCCCATTTTGCTGCCGCATCGGCATCTACTTTCCTTACTTCCGGGTGGTTGGCTAACCCCAGGTAATTATTCAGGCTCCATGTGAGTACCTCTTTTCCTCTAAATTGCATCCTGGCATTTATTTCACCTTCCAGCTTTGGGAAACTAAAGTAGCCATGGGCTTGTTTCATGAAATTACCAAGGTCGCCCTGATCTTTTTTGAATTTTGCAAATATATCCACGTTCTTCAGGTTTTTATTTAATTAATGCAAAAGTAAACTTTTTAAACATTTCAGCAAATGTGTTAAATTATACTAATACTTTAAATCATCCGAATAAAAGATCACTATTTTCGTTATTCGTTTATAAAAAAAGTATAATTTTGCGCCATGTTTATGAAAATGAGAATATTTGGTTTAGGATTGGTGCTTTTATTGGGGTTGTTGAACTCTTGTGGCGACTTCAATAAGATTGTAAAAAGCACTGATTATGAATTTAAATATAAGAAAGCTATAGAATTATACAAAGATGGCGAATTTGCCAAAGCAGGTACGCTGTTACATGACCTGGTAAGCATTTTCAGGGGCACCAGCCGTGCTGATAAAGTTTATTATTACTATGCCAAAAGCCTGATGGGGCAGAAAGACTATATGATGGCAGGGCATTATTTTAACACATTG
Source organism: Chlorobiota bacterium (assembly GCA_013152355.1). GTDB lineage: Bacteria > Bacteroidota > Bacteroidia > Bacteroidales > Prolixibacteraceae > JABMQB01. Next base: position 11,390 of record JAADGO010000233.1, on the reverse strand, counting down.
CTTAAAGATTTTGCCAACAGTGAGTATGTAGAAGAATCGCAATTTTTATATGGGTATTGTTTTTATATGCTTACACCCAACCCAAGGCTTGACCAGTCGGTTACTAAAAAGGCGATTGATGCCCTGCAGCTATATATCAACTTATACCCGTACAGCGAGAGGGTTGACGAATGCAACAGGTTGATCAGCGAACTGGAAGAGAAGCTGGTAATGAAATCGTATTATAATGCAAAACTGTATTTTGATCTTGAAAATTATAAAGCAGCGGTAGTTGCGTTGAGCAACAGCCTGGAAGATTTCCCTGACAGCAAATACCGTGAAGAGTTGATGTTTATGCTGCTGAAATCGAAATACCTTCTTGCAGTAAATAGTGTGGAAGATAAAAAAAAGGAGAGGTTGTCGTATGCGCTTGATGAATATTTTGCATTTATTGACGAATTCCCAGACAGCAAATACAAAAAAGAAGTTGAAAAATTTCACGAGACAACGGCTAAATTGTTAAATTACGATGAAAACAAGGTAAAATAATTATAAACAGATGGATTACAAAAAAACAAATGCATCTTCATCAACCATTCCCCGCGACCTTGAGATTTTAGGGCAGGAAACAGGGAATGTATATGAAACGGTGATGATCCTTGCCAAAAGGGCAAATCAGATTTCTTCAGAGTTAAAAGAAGAATTAAATCAGAAGTTACAGGAGTTTGCTTCGTATACGGATAATCTTGAAGAGATTTTCGAAAACAGGGAGCAGATAGAGATCTCAAAATTTTATGAAAAGTTGCCAAAACCAACACTGATAGCATTCCAGGAGTTGAAAGAAGGGCAGATTTATCATAGGAATCCTGCGAAAGAAAGTCGTAAAAAATAGAAAAAAGCCTTTATGAGGCTGCAAGGTAAAAATATTATTTTAGGTATTACCGGGAGTATAGCTGCTTACAAGGCAGCTTATCTTTTGAGGTTACTGGTGAAAGAAGGAGCGGAAGTGCAAGTAGTAATCACTCCTTCGGGCAAAGAATTTATCACACCGGTAACTTTATCTGCATTATCGGGGAATCCCGTAATCAGTGAGTTTTTTGGCGCGAATGACGGCACATGGAACAGCCATGTTGACCTGGGGCTTTGGGCCGATGCAATGATTGTGGCTCCCGCAACTGCATCGACAATTGCAAAAATGGCAAATGGTGTTGCCGATAATATGCTGATTACCACATATCTGTCGGTTAGGTGCCCGGTGTTTATCGCCCCTGCAATGGACCTGGACATGTTTAAACACCCTTCGACAACAAAAAACCTTATTGCGCTGGGGTCGTATGGTAATATAATTATCAAACCGGTTGCAGGCGAACTTGCCAGCGGGCTCAAAGGAATGGGCAGGATGGAAGAACCCGGGAATATAGTAGAACAGTTGGTAAGCCATTTCAGCAGAAAAAAAAAACTCCTTAATAAAACATTCATCGTAACAGCAGGCCCCACTTTCGAGAAAATCGACCCTGTAAGGTTTATCGGCAATTATTCTTCAGGGAAAATGGGGTATGCCATTGCCGAAGCACTTGCTAATGAGGGGGCACAGGTAATATTGATTTCAGGGCCTGTTGCCATTCGGCCGGACTCTGCAAATATCCGGTTAGTTAGCGTAGAATCAGCAGCAGAGATGTTTGATTCGTGTAAAAAATATTTCCCTGGTTGCGATGGGGCAGTTTTGTCGGCTGCAGTGGCCGACTTTACACCAGCCCATATCGCGGAAGAAAAAACCAAACGCGGGGAAAGCAACTGGAATATTGAATTAAAGCCTACAACAGATATTGCCGCCTTCCTGGGGAGGGTAAAAAAAGAGGGGCAGCTGTTAGTAGGGTTTGCCCTCGAAACGAATAATGAACTGCAAAACGCCGTAAAAAAACTCCGGGATAAGAACCTTGATTTTATCGTACTAAACTCCTTAAAAGATAAAGGGGCAGGGTTTGAGCTGGACACCAATAAGGTAACATTCATCGATAAATACAATAATCAGCAGGAATTCGAGTTAAAAAGTAAGAAAGAAGTTGCCACGGATATTGTTGAAAAAATAATCTCGTTAATCTGACAGCCGGGTAATCGTCCGTATTTTTTATTATTTTTAATGTTCTGAAGGTTTATATAAATGAAGAGGATTATATTTATTATGCTTATAGCGGCTGTTGCATTTGGGGAGGCAACAGGGCAGGAATTGAGGTGCAATGTAAGCGTTTCGGGAACAGGCATAAAAGGTGCCAACAGGAACCTGTTCCGAAACATGCAGCAAGATATTTATGAATTTATGAATAACCGGAAATGGACGGAACATGTTTATTCCCAGGACGAGCGGATTATTTGTAACCTCCATATCCGCCTGGATAAACAAATTTCGTCCGATGAGTTTACGGGGACAATCCAGGTACAGGTTAAACGGCCGGTTTTCGGGTCTACTTACGAGTCAAACCTACTGAATATTAAAGATAAAGATTTTCGTGTACGGTACGTTGAGTTTCAGCCTCTTGTGTTTAACGAAACTTCAAACAGGGATAACCTGACAAATATATTAGCCTATTATGCCTATATAATATTAGGTTTCGATTACGATTCGTTTTCGCTTGAAGGGGGGACTCCTTATTTTGAAAAGGCGCAACAAATAGTGAATAATGCGCAAAATGCCAAAGAACGAGGCTGGAAATCGTACGAAAGTGAAAGGAATCGTTACTGGTTGATTGAAAATGTTTTAAATAAGTCATATTCAGGGTTTAGGGAATGTTTATATAATTACCACCGTATGGGCCTCGACTTAATGTCGGATAAGCCGGAAGAGGGGCGGGCAAACATTGCCGAATCATTGCGCCCGCTTCAGAAAGTATTCCGCAGGAGGCCGTCGGTATATATCCTTCAGGTATTTTTTGATGCAAAATCAGACGAACTGGTGAATATATTTTCAAAGTCGTACCCTGACGAACGTAGCAGGGTATTGGCTATCCTGAATGAAATAGACCCGTCAAACGGATCTAAATATGATAAAATAACTAAATCGGACGGCATCTAAATTATACCAATGTTGACCAGGCTTTCCATTAAGAACTATGCACTAATTGATGAACTGGATGTTGATTTCAGCAAGGGTTTTAATATTGTGACCGGGCAAACAGGTGCCGGGAAGTCTATTATTTTAGGAGCCCTTTCATTAATCCTGGGCAGCCGTGCCGGGTCAAATTCATTGCGTAACAATTCAAAAAAGTGCATCATCGAAGGTGTCTTCAATATTGAAAATTATGGATTGAAGAAACTTTTTGAAGAAAATGACCTTGATTTTGAGAACCAGTCAATATTCAGGAGGGAACTAACCCCGTCCGGGAAATCAAGGGCATTCATAAACGATACGCCTGTAAGCATTAAGTTAATGTTCGATATTGGAACCCGGTTAATCGATATTCATTCTCAACATCAGAACCTGCAACTCAGCAACCACATTTTCCAATTACAACTGGTTGATATCATTGCAGGCACAGGGCCATTATTAGATGAATATAAAAAGCTGTATTTCAGTTATAATGAGGCGGTAAAGAAACTCTCCAGCCTGAAAGAAAAGGCAGAGGGGGCGCGGGCCGGCCTGGACTATCTTGAATTTCAATTCAACCAGCTGGAAGAGGCAGAACTAAAAGAAGGCGAACAGGACGAGTTGGAAAAGGAACTGGAAAAGCTGACACATGCAGAGGAGATAAAAAGTGTTTATACAGGCATGGTTAATATTTTTGAAGGAGATGGGCATTCTGTATTGCAACGGCTACAGGAGGCCATTGGCAGGCTTGATAAGATCAAAGGGTATTCAAATGAGGCAGCTGTCCTTATGGGGCGTATAGAAAGTGCTTACCTGGAGTTGAAAGACATCTCAGAAGAAGCCTCTCAGCAGTTTGAAGCAATTGAATACGACCCGCAACGTATTGAACAGCTTACCGAGAGGCTGGGCCTGATCTACGGGCTTCAGCAAAAACACCATGTTTCATCAATCGGGGAATTGATCGGGTTAAAAGATAAACTGGGGCATCAGATCTCGGAAGTTGTTGATTTCGATATTGAGATAGTTAAACTGGAGAAGGAGGTTGCAAAGAACCTGGAAGCCCTGTCTCACTCTGCAGATAAATTAAGCCGGCAGCGGAAAAAATGTTTTGCGGACATTGAGCATAAAGTGACCGGTATTTTGAAGCAGTTGGGGATGCCTCATTCGCAATTTAAAGTTACGATAGCTAAAAAAGATAATTTCTCGGAAACAGGTAAAGATTCGGTTAATTTCCTGTTCTGTGCAAATAAAGGTGCTTCAGTTGATGAAATTTCCCGTATTGCTTCTGGCGGGGAGGCCTCAAGGCTTATGTTGGCTATAAAATCGTTAATTACCGATAAAAAGGCTCTTCCAACAATAATATTCGATGAGATTGACTCCGGGGTATCCGGTGAGATTGCATTAAAAATGGGCAATATCCTGAAGGAGTTTTCACGGTCGACACAGATTATCAATATTACCCACCTGCCGCAAATTGCAGGGAAAGGCGACCACCATTACCTGGTATACAAATATGAGGATAATAAGGGGCGCACATACACCTCTATACGGAAATTAAGCGAGGAGGAGAGGGTAGAAGAGATGGCAAAAATGGTAGGAGGCGACACCCCCACATCATCGGCATTTAATACTGCCCGTGAGTTGCTTAACTAGTGTATCTTTGAATTGGATATTTATTTAACAAATAAGTTATGGCAGTGAAAAATATATTGATTACTACATTCATTAATGTAGTTGCATTTTTTCTGGTAACATCATGCACCAGCCAAAAAACAGGAGATAAGCCCAACTTCATCATCTTTATAGCTGATGATGCAGCCTGGAATGATGCAGGGTGTTATGGGAACCAGGGAATCAGGACACCCAATATTGATAAACTGGCAGCCGAGGGGATAAAGTTCAACAGTGCCTTTTTAACCATCAGCTCATGCAGCCCGAGCAGGTGCAGTATTTTAACAGGCCTTTATCCGCACAATACCGGAGCCGGGGAATTGCACATGCCACTTCCTTCGGACAAGCTGCTTTTCCCGGGAGAGTTGCAAAAAGCCGGTTATTACACTGTGTCGGCAGGGAAATGGCATCTTGGCCCGGAAAGGGCTGAATTCGACAGTATTTATCAAATAAGAGGGCCCAGTGGTTGCGAAGACTGGGTAAGGAGTGTTCAGAACCGCCCGAAAGACAAGCCGTTTTTTATGTGGCTGGCCGCAGTTGACCCGCACCGCACCTATCAACCGAATATCATTCCCAATCCTCATAACCCTAAAGATGTGGTTGTCCCTCCTTTCTTACCCGACAATGATTCAACCCGGAAAGATTTATCCATGTATTACGATGAAATAGCACGGCTCGACAGTTATATTGGTAAAGTGATGGATGTGCTTAAAGAGCAGGGGGTTGATAAAAATACAATGGTTATTTATATGACCGATAATGGCCGCCCCTTCCCCAGTTGCAAAACCAGGTTGTACGACAGCGGTATCAAAACCCCGTTTGTTGTGCGTTGGCCGGAAAAAATAAAACCTGGTATTGAAACAAATTCCCTGATTAGCTCAGTTGATATTGCCCCAACTATTTGCGAATTGGCCGGCGTAGAGTTGCCTGAAGTATTTCAGGGCGTTTCGTTTGCCCCGATTTTGACCGACACCAATTTTGTTACCAGGAATTACGTGGTGGCTGAACACAACTGGCACGACTACCAGGCGCACGAACGAAGTATACGTACAGATAAGTTTTTATACATCCGCAATGCATTCCCCAAATTAAATGCCTCCCCCCCTGCCGATGCGGTGTCCAGTATTACCTACCAGGAAATGATCAGGCTGGAAAAATCAGGCGGGCTGGATAAATACCAGTTGGATTGTTTTATTACCCCCCGGAGTACTGAAGAATTATATGATGTGGTAAACGACCGTTTTCAGTTTAACAACCTCGTCGGTGACCCTGATTACCAGGAGCAGTTAACAAATATGAGGGGCTTACTCGATAAATGGATTGTTGAAACAAATGATAGTGTGTCAGTAAATCCGACTCCTGATAAATTTGACCGGTGGACCGGGAAAAGGCTTAATTAATTTTCAGTATTATCCAGGCTAACTTTAGGCACTCTTAATTTTAGTTCACTCTAAGTAGTCTCTGCAAGAAAACTCTGCAAAATCAGAAATGTTTCTTTTGGCGATATTTTTATTTTTCTCAATTCACTGATGCTCAGGCCTCAGGCATCACTTCATCTCCAAAAAGTAAAAATCTCATCCCAAATAATTCATTTCGTAAAATTCGACAGTTTTCTTGCAGAGACTAAGTACTGACATACATTACGTTTGGGGTTGTCTGTTTTGTTTGACGGCAGGCTGTACCGCCCTTACAGGGCTTTTATTTGAATATCAATTTAGTGTCACAGGGTTTCGTTACACTACACCCTGTGCTATTTATATTTCCATGCTATTTATAGCTGTTTGAAATCCTTAATCAAATACCCTCTTGTCGTGCCCGGGGTAATATATTCCTGCTTCGTACCTTATGCGGTCGAGTGTCTCCATTAAATCAAGGCTGGATGAAAGAGGGAACTTGTCGCTCTCTTTTTTACCGCTATCCAGGCATTCCATCACGTGGGCAGCTTCATATTGATAACCATAGCCTTCATTGCAGTTGTAATCCAGAACCGTTTCCTTCTCATCGCCTTCTTTAAAAACCGAAAGGGTTGTTGGTGTGGAGCCCCTCCTCCTGTTTAACCTGACATACCCTTTTTCGCACCAGTATTCTGTTTGGGTAGAAGAATAGGCCTCAAAGCTGGAAGCCAGGGCAGCCATTCCGCCCGATTCGTATTTAAAGATCATGGAAATACTCTGTTCCGAACCGGTGGGGCTAAAATTAGCCAATGCTTTAATCCGGTCAGGTTTGCCAAGTGCCGACAATGCGGCAGAAACCGGGTAAATACCAATGTCGAGCAACGAACCCCCGCCTAAGGCCAGGTTGTACAGCCGTTTGTCAGGGTCGTATGGGCCGTTAAAAGCAAAGTCGGACCGTACGGTCTTTAATTTCCCCAATTCCCCTGAATTCACAAGCTCCAATGCTTTTTGAAAAACTGGATGGAACTGCGTCCAGAAGGCTTCCATTAAAAAAGTATCGTTTCTACGTGCTGCACCAACCATTTCCTTTGCTTCTTCAAGAGTAATTGCAAATGCTTTTTCGCATAAAACGGCTTTCCCGCCCTCAAGGCATAAAATAGCATGGCTGCGGTGGTGTGAATGCGGCGTAGCAATATACACCACGTCCACTTTAGGGTCTTTTACCATCTCATCGTAACTGCCATAGGCTTTCTCAAAACCTAATTCGTTTACAAATGTATTGGCCCTGTTGATATCGCTTGAAGCCGCTGCATATAGATTAGCATTTGGCAGTAGTTTCAGGTCGCTGCTGAACTTACGGGCAATCCTGCCACAACCTAAAATTGCCCAGTTATATTTTTTTGCCATATTATTACTTTTTTAATTTAAATAGTACGCAATTTACTAAACAGGGATTAAACAGGCTATTCGAAAAGGTATCGATTTTGAAAATACATCAAAAAGATACACTTTTACATAGAAATGAAATTATAAAATTATTCTGATGAAGAATTTCTTCGTTTTTACTACCTTGATTTTACTCTTCTCCTGCATGAATAAAAGCAGTACCCACAGTACAAGTCGTGAAGAAAAGCCTAATGGGCAGGCAACAGGAAAAGTGGAGGGAGTGCCTGCACAAAATGAAAAGGGGGTGCAACAGGAAAAAACTCCTGGAAAAGTTGCCGGTGATATGGTATTTATAGGGCATGGCACTTTTTTTATGGGAAGTGAAAACGGACTGCCAAATGAAAAACCGGTACATAAAGTAACAGTCGAATCATTTTACCTTGACCGTTCCCCGGTAACGGTTGCCCGGTTCAGGGAATTTATCGAAGCTACAGGGTATAAAACAGAAGCTCACAAATACGGCGATGCCGGGGTTTTTGATATGAGCCATCAAAAATGGGAACTGCTAAAAGGTGCGACATGGGAATTCCCGTTTGGTACGTCAGGCCCTAAGGCAGAAGATAACTACCCGGTTACACAGGTGAGCTGGAATGATGCTGTAGCTTATGCAAACTGGGCCGGGAAAAGGCTGCCCACCGAAGAGGAATGGGAATTTGCCGCACGGAATAGGGAAAATACAGCAGACAAGTTTAGCTGGGGCAATAAATTGGTAATTGATGGAAAGTACCAGGCAAATGTATGGCAGGGTAATACTTTAGATGCCAGGCAGGGAGATGATGGTTTTTTATTTACATCGCCTGTGGGCTATTACGGGCAAACAAAAATCGGCTTAACCGATATGGGAGGGAATGTGTGGAACTGGTGTGCCGATAATTATAAACTGTATAAAGGCAACCCGGGGGTATATGTTGAAAACCCCGATGTGAAAGTTATCAGGGGAGGCTCTTTCTTTTTCGACCAAAATGGGGAATTTAGCTACTCTGTAAGCGGAAGGTCGATGAATTCGAAAGAAACCTCGTTGTTTAATACCGGTTTCAGGTGTGCGAAAGATGCCAATTAAACTTTTTTATAACCTAAATCAATAAAAATGGATAGAAGGAAATTTATCGGGCAGGCGGCAACGGGTGCTGCTGCCATTACAGTGATTCCACGCCACGTGATGGGCGGGAAAGGGTTTATTGCTGCCAACGACCGGGTTAACCTGGGTTACATGGGTGTTGGGAAGCAAAGCTATACCCTGCTGAATAGTATTGGGGAGTGTAAAGAGAGTGTTGTTGTAGCAGCTTCTGATGTGTATGGATTGAAACTGGATAAATTTGTGAAGGCTGCTGAAGCAAAAAATAATGAAAAAGGCATAAAGGCAAAAGTCGAAGGCTTTAAATATTACCGTGAGCTGCTCGAACAGCCTGGAATCGATGCTGTTGTAATTGCTTCGCCCGACTATTGGCATGCACAAATGGCGGTTGATGCTGCAAAAGCAGGCAAAGATATTTATTGTGAGAAGCCCCTGGCGCTGACAGTGGCAGAAGGAAGGGCAATGGTCAATGCAACCCGTAAATACGGCCGGGTTTTCCAGACCGGGAATATGCAGCGTTCGTGGCGCGATTTCCGCCATGCTGTTGAGCTTGCCAGGAATGGCTACATTGGCGATATAAAAGAAATTAATGTCAGTGTCGGGGAACCTGTGAAACATTGCGATATACCAACAGAGGAAGCCCCGCCGACACTTGACTGGAACGAATGGGTCGGGCCTTCTCTTTACCAGGGGTATAACCATATTTTTGCGCCCGATGTTGATGATGACAGCTGGGCATGGTGGCGCGGGTACCGTCACTTTGGCGGAGGGTTAGTTACCGACTGGGGTGCCCACATGTTTGATATTGCCCAATGGGCACTTGATATGGATAATTCAGGGCCTGTGCAGTTTAATCCGCCGGAAAAGCCTGCCAAAACCGGGTTGTTTTTCAAATATGCCAATGGAGTGGTTGTAAACCATAAACAGTGGGGCGAGCCCAATGCAGTCCAGATTATTGGCACAGATGGCCGGATTGAGGTTAGCCGCAGGTTTTTAAGGACCTTCCCGGAAGAAGGGCTTGCAGCTGCTGAACTGAAAAGTACCGATAAAAGGGTCTATTATAGCGATAACCACTACCAGGATTGGATTGACGCTATGAAAAGCCGTACAAAACCAATTTCGGATGTGGAAACAGGGCAAAGGACATCTTCGGTTTGTAATATCATAAATATTGCTTATGAGTTGCAACGCCCGTTAACCTGGGATCCCGGAAAAGAACAATTTGTAAACGATGATTATGCAAATATGATGGTCTCACGCCCATACCGCGGGAAATGGGACTTTACTGATTTTTAGGGTACGGTTTTCGAATCACTACTTTTTTATTTTTCTCCTATCTTTACAGCAAAATTAAGGAAATGGCAAACGACTGGAAAGACAGGTTGGGCATGGTTTATTCAACAAACTCCGACTTTCGGTATGAATATGGCAATGGTGAAGAGGAAGAAACCCTGCCTCCTCAGCAGCAAGACCTTAGGGTAATGCTCGACCGTAAACGGCGCAAGGGGAAGCCGGTAACACTTATTACAGGGTTTAAAGGTACTTTGGACGACCTGAAAGCCCTGGCTAAATTACTGAAAACCAAATGCGGGGCAGGAGGGTCTGCAAAAGATGGGGAAATCATTGTCCAGGGAGATTTCTGCAACAAAGTAATCGGAATCCTTAAAGACCAAGGGTATAAGGTAAAACGTTCGGGAGGGTAGTGTTAGTCAAACATAACCTTACGGGCAAAGTCTTATCCTTTTCCGTTTTTGCTTCACAAAAACAAAAAATAACTACGGCTTACCCACAACTCCATACTTGACTTGACACTAGCCGGACGGGTTTTTACTTTTCTCATCATGAGAGAAGGGATCAATTCAAATTATTGAGGGGAAGTGATGTTTTTCATGCCTGCATTTTATTCCGGCAGATAAATGTGAGGCCTGCCTGCAGGCTGAGGCAGGGGTGCACTGGCGGCTATTTGGTCGTCAGCCACCTACTCGATTATGTGGGGTTATTCTTTAATTCTATATTTTAAATCCATTTGTTCGTGTAAAATTCTTATAATCAAAATTTCCTTTTCGCTTTCAATTCTATAAAAAATGATGTGTCGTCCTATCTTATGTCCATAAAGATGGTTTAATATATTTTCATAGTTTTTTCCTATATATAGTTTTTCTGCAATCATTTGGCAATTATCAAGTAACATTTTATAATATTTGTCCGCTTGCCTTTCTGACCAATTATCGAAAGTATAATTCCAAATATCCGATAAATCTTTTACGGCTTTGTTAGTAAGAATATATTTAGACATCCAACTCTTTTTTGGCTTTTAATTCTTTCAAATGTAATTTTGAATTAAAATTATGTGCAATTCCACTTTCAATACCCTCATGAATTGCATTTTTTAAAGCAATAACCTTATTTTCTTCTTCTTCCAGTAATCTTAATCCAGCCCTAATAACTTCACTAACATTTCTGTATCTCCCAGTATTTAATCTGCTTTGAATAAACTTATCAAAGTAAGTTCCTAATGATATTGATGTATTTTTACTCATACTTTTATGTTTTAATTTTTGACAAATATACCAAATATTGGTATATTTGTCAAGTATTTTTTTCTAATCCCACATTCAGGTTTATAGCGCTCTGCGGTATGATTTATATGCATTGTGTGTGCCCAGCATGAGCTGATGCACCCACTCGGAAGGTTAGAATAAATTCTAAAAATACAAATTTATTCAGAATAAGTTTCAGCGTT
>JAADGO010000119.1 GCA_013152355.1 Chlorobiota bacterium | reverse complement strand
GGGTTTGGGGCTAGCCCCAAATGCCCCATCAAAGTAGCATAAACTGTTATGGAAGCCTCCGTTATTCATGAAAAAAATCTTTGCCCACAACTCTCCCATTTGATCCTTTTTTAATCTAAAATATCCAATAAGGAATAAAAAACACCCAATAAGGAATATCCAAATAAGGGATCAGATGGGGGAAATGTGTATTCTAACCCAACACGACTTACCTGATGAGGTTTGACATAATGTACACATCAAACCAATGTAGCAACCATTACAGCTTTTATCGTATGCAGCCTGTTCTCAGCCTGTTCGAATACAATTGAGGCTTTACTTTCGAATACTTCTTCGGTAACTTCCATGGCTTCAATCCCGAATTCCCGGTAAATGCGTTCACCTGTTTTGGTTTCCCGGTTATGAAATGCAGGGAGGCAATGCAAAAATTTTACTTCAGGATTCCCGGTTTTATCCAGCAGCCGTTTATTTACCTGGTAGGGCAACAGCCGTTTTATCCTTTCCCCCCATACTTCATCGGGCTCGCCCATGGAGGCCCATACATCGGTGTAGAGGAAGTCGCAACCGTTAACAGCTTCACCCACATTGTCGGTAATGGTTATTTTTGCCCCGGTATCCGAAGCAATTTCCCGGCAGCGTTGTTGCAATTCATCAGAAGGCTGGTACTCCTTTGGCGCGGCTGCCCTGAAATCCATCCCCATTTTGGCAGCTCCCACCATTAACGAATTGCCCATATTATTCCGTGCATCGCCCAGGTAGCAAAACGTAATATTACTCAGGGGTTTATTGCTGTGCTCAGCCATTGTCAATAAATCGGCCAAAACCTGTGTCGGGTGGAACTCATCGGTCAGGCCATTCCATACAGGGACTCCGGCAAAATTGCCCAGGGCTTCAACTATTTCCTGTCCATACCCGCGGTACTCAATACCATCGTACATCCTCCCCAAAACCCTTGCTGTATCTTTGATCGATTCTTTTTGCCCGATTTGCGAACCCGTAGGGCCCAGGTACGTAACGTTTGCCCCCTGGCTGTATGCTGCCACTTCGAATGCACAACGCGTACGGGTCGATGCTTTTTCAAATATCAATGCAATATTCTTCCCCGTCAAAACCTGCTCTTCTGACTTTTGGTATTTGGCTCTTTTCAATTTTGCCGATAATTCTATCAGATAGCTAATTTCTTCAGGAGAAAAATCAAGTAATTTTAAGAAATTCCTGTTTTTAAGGTTAATTGCCATAATTGTATAATTCTTAATAATACATCGTTATTTTTGACCCATACGACTTGTCTTCCAGTTTTGTCGCTTCGGTTATTATACTTTTTTTGCCGCCACTTTTAATGAAACTCAGGCATGCGCGTATTTTGGGCTCCATCGTACCATCGGCAAAAGTGCCCGCCTCCAGGTATTTTAACGTATCTGCATAATCCAAAAATTCCAGTTTCTCCTGTGTCGGCAGGTTAAAGTCTTTATAAATGAAGGGGACATCGGTTAAAATATATAATTCATCGGCACCTATATTCGTAGCCAGTAAACTTGAAGCCATGTCTTTATCGATGACTGCATCCAGTGTCCGCAAATTTTTGTCCTTATCAAAGTATACAGGGACTCCACCACCGCCGGCAGCAATTACTATGTTCCCCTGCCTTGCAAGTTGCCCGATTATTTTTTTATTGATGATATCAACGGGATTTGGGGAAGGTACAACTCTACGGTACCCGTTTTCTGCTTTTGTGCTGGGTTTAAAGATCCATCCTTTTTGTTTCGACAGGCTTTCGGCTTTAGATTTATTATATATTTTCCCAATCCTTTTTGCCGGATTCTGAAAAGCCGGGTCATCAGGGCTTACCTCTACCAGGGTAACCAGGGTAATTACATTTTTCTTTACCCCGTGCCTGTTCAGTACATTCCTGGCCATCCGTTCTATCATGTACCCAATACCTCCCTGCGAATCGGCTACGCAAACATCGAGGGGCATGGGTGTAATATTGTACAGTTGCTCGCCTGCATCGTTGCGCATTAAAATATTGCCTACCTGAGGGCCATTGCCATGCGTAATCACCAGGTTATACCCTTCAGCAATTAAATGGACAAGGTTCTCCAACGTTTCAGTAGTATTTTTTTCCTGCTCCTCAATCGACCCTGTTTCATCGCCCCTTAAAATGGCATTTCCTCCCAAAGCGACTACCGCCAGCTTTTTCATATTATCCTCCCGGTTGATTTATCCCAAAATTAAAGAAAAAATATACCTGAATACAATAACTTTGTCATGTTTACACAGAAGTTGTTTATAGTGAACTAAAATTAAGGGTGCATAAAGTTTTAATGGCTGATAATATATTTAACTTTAAACAACTTCATTCCCCAAAGGCAGGCTAAATAATTTTCGTTAAATTTGCACATTCAACTTACATCACAAAAGTTACAGATGGCAGTTAAAAAGAGAAAACCCGTAAAAAAGATAAAAAAAAGGAAGGAAAAAAGGAACGGCACCCCATTCTATAAAGACGAAAGGTTTGCCTACATTGTTGGGGGTATGGTGCTGATCATTGCCTCTTACCTGACTGTTGCTTTTGTATCTTTTTTATTTCATGGAGCTGCCGACCAGAGTAAGCTTGATTTAAGCTGGCCGCAACTTGTGTTCAATTCAGATGTAAAGGTTGACAACAACGCCGGGAAAACAGGAGCCTTCCTTGCCGATGTGATAATAAACAGAGGGTTTGGTATTGCCTCTTTCATTTTTATTTATTTGCTGGTAATTACCGGCTTCCGGATTTTGGGCTGGAAACAGGCGAACTACCGCAAAGCCTGGGTGCTTTCAATTATTTCCGTTATTTGGTTATCGGTAGCACTTGGTTTTATTTTTATGAAGGACGATGCCTCCGTTTATACTTATCCGGGTGGCAGATATGGCTTTGTGGTCAGCCTGTGGTTAAATTCTTTAATTGGAAAAACAGGGACTGCCCTGTTGTTATTGCTGACAGCTTTTATTACCCTGACAGCAAGCTTCGAAGGTGTACTGCCCTGGCTGAAAAAGTTATTCCATAAAAAACAAAAACCTGAAATAGTTACCGAAGGAATCGGAGAAAATGAATCTGTTCCAAAAAAAGATTCTGATTTTGAAGAATCTATTCTGAAGGTAATTGACGAAGATGATGTTGTTAAAGCAATATTCGACCCCGATACTGAAGGCGATGGACATGGGACTGCCCCGGATGATAAAGAGATAGAGTTGGACATTCAAACCGACCCTGCTGCCGATAAACCTCCGGAACAGCCTAAAGAGCCGGAGCTGACCGTAGAAGAAGGCGTTGATGAGGAGATTGGCGATTTTTCGCATGGGCAATTGGAGGATTACGACCCTACACTTGAACTATCTAATTATAAAATGCCGTCAATCGACCTTTTGGTTGACCATAGTACCGGCAATGCCGAGGTGAGCAATGAGGAGCTTATTTCCAACAAAAACAAAATTGTTGAAACGCTCAGGCATTATAAAATTGAGATTATAAAGATCAGGGCAACTATCGGCCCTGCTATTACGCTTTATGAAATTGTCCCGGCACCGGGGATCAGGATTGCTAAAATAAAAAACCTTGAAGACGATATTGCACTGAGCCTGGCTGCTTTGGGGATTCGGATTATTGCCCCCATACCCGGGCGGGGAACCATTGGTATTGAGGTGCCCAACCAGCAACCGGAGATTGTATCGATGCGGTCGATTATCAGTTCCAAGAAATTCCAGGAATCGACAGCGGAATTGCCGGTCGTTATCGGGAAGACCATTTCGAACGAAACCTACATGTTCGACCTGGTGAAAATGCCGCATATCCTGGTTGCAGGGGCCACAGGACAGGGTAAGTCGGTAGGGCTGAATGTTATAATTACTTCGCTCCTTTACAAAAAACACCCGGCCCAACTAAAATTTATTTTTATCGACCCTAAAAAGGTTGAGCTTAGTTTATACTCTTCCATAGAGAATCATTTCCTGGCAAAACTGCCCGGTGAGGAAGATTCAATAATTACCGATATTCAGAAAGTGAAAAATACCCTGAATTCTGTAAATATTGAAATGGATTATCGTTACGACCTGCTAAAGAAAGCTCATTCACGTAACATAAAGGAGTACAATAAAAAATTTATTAGCCGCCGTTTAAACCCGGAAAAAGGGCATCGGTACTTACCGTATATTGTGGTGGTGATTGACGAATTTGCGGACTTAATAATGACTGCCGGCAAAGAGATAGAATTGCCGATAGCCAGGATAGCCCAGCTTGCCAGGGCGGTGGGCATACACATGATCATTGCCACCCAGCGTCCGTCAACCAATATAATTACGGGGGTGATAAAAGCCAATTTCCCCACCAGAATTGCATTTAAAGTGGCTTCGATGATCGACTCAAGGACAATCCTTGATACACCCGGGGCGAACCAGCTAATCGGCAAGGGTGACATGCTGATTGCAATGGGAAGCAGTATGACCAGGGTACAGTGCGCCTTTATTGATACCCCCGAAGCCGAGGAGGTTTGCAAATTTATAGCAGGGCAGCAAGGCTATCCCGAACCATTCTTACTGCCTGAATACGTTGGCGAAGAGGATGGCCCGGCAGCTACAGACCTAAGTAATATTGATGAGTTATTTGAAGAATCGGCGCGTTTAGTGGTTTTAAACCAGATGGGTTCTACTTCAATGATCCAGCGCAAACTGGCCATTGGCTACAACCGTGCCGGAAGGATAATGGACCAGTTGGAAGCTACCGGCGTGGTTGGCCCAAGCGAGGGGAGTAAAGCAAGGCAGGTACTTATACAGGATGAATATAGTTTGGAACAGTTATTGAATAGTTTGGATTAAAAAATAACGATGAGGAAATTAATTTACATGGTTGCTGCCCTGATGGCAGCAACAACCGTTTTAGCACAACAGGATCAAAAGGCCAAGGAGATATTTAAGGAGGTTAGCGAGAAGACACAGGCGTACAAGACTATATCTGCCAATTTCCTCTTTACCATGGAGAATACCCAGGAAAACATCAAAGAATCGAACAAAGGCTCAATTAAATTAAAAGGCAACAAATACCTTGTTAAGTTACCCGATATCGGGATACAGGTATTTTGCGATGGCGAAACAGTATGGAACTATATGGAAGACAGCAACCAGGTGACGATAACGGCAGTTGACGAAGAAAGCCACGATCTACTTGACCCGTCTTCAATTTTTGAAATTTATAAAGAGGGTTTCAATTACAAATTTGTAAACGAACAAACTGTAAAGGGCAAAACACTTTATTTTATCGACCTTTTCCCTGAATCGGATGAAGAAGATTTTACCAAAATAAGGATTGCAATAGACAAAGATAGGATGATGATCCATTCGGCTGTAACCTACAGTAAAGATGGTAATACCTATGGCATTTTGGTGACAAGAATTTCAACCGATCAGCCAATGGACGACAAGCAGTTTGTATTCGACCCCGCAAAATATAAAGATATTGAAGTGATTGATTTTAGGTAAATCAGGCGCAGTCCCAATTTGGGACACTCTTGTGGCAACTACTGTAAAACCGGTTCAAATTCGTTGGCGACAACCACAGGTCAATGCTGTTAGGGCACTGTAAATAAGAAAGATGCACTTTTTTGTAATTTCCTTATGATCCTTAAAGAGAGTGTTTAAAATACACCAAACAGTTTCAGTACAACAAGCAACAGCCCCCCCATCAAAACATACCTGACATATTTAGCCCCGCCTTTAATAGTAAAATGTGCCCCGGCCCAGGCACCTGCCATATTCCCGGCAGCCAGGGTCAGCCCGGTTAAAATATCTACCTGTTTGTTGTATAAAAAGATTGCTAAAGCAAATGCGGTATATATCAATACAATAAAAACTTTAATTGCATTGGCTTTAACCAGGTTGTGGCCGCACCCCAAAACCAATCCTGCCAACAGGAAGAAACCTACTCCCATTTGGATAAAACCACCATATAAACCGATAAAAAAGAAAATGGCATATTGCAGGATTGTTGGCTTCGGCTGAACAGCCCCTTCCTGTTCTTTCACCCAGGCATCGGGTTTCACTGCAATAATCAGGAGCATCAAAACCATTAAAAACCCAATTATTTTCCTTAAAAGTGCTTCATTAATATCTACTGCTATAAAAGCACCGATAACTGAACCAATAATTGCCGGGATAGCCAGCTTATAGTCGGTAGTTAAATTAATGACCTTATTCTTCCTGAAAGTTTGTACCCCAACCACGTTTTGGAGCAGAATGGCTACACGGTTAGTACCATTGGCCACATTGGCAGGCAACCCCATGAACATCAGCAGGGGCAGGGTGAGTATGGAGCCACCACCGGCAACCGTATTGATAAACCCGGCAACAAGGCCAACCCCAATAACTGCTAAAATATAATACCACTCCATAAATTAAAATATACCCCAACTCATATTGAAGTTGTTTAAAGTTAAATTGAAAACCTACGAGCAACATCTTGATTGCGAACTGCCCCAGGCAAAAAAAACGCCATGACAATTGCCACAGCGTCAATATACTGTATTAATTTTGAATATTAGTAAGCAAACAACGGGAAGTCTTTCATCAGCCTGTTTACTTCTCCTTTTACTTTATTCAATAAGCTTTCATTTTCAATATCAGATATTACATCATCAATCATCTGGACAATTTGCGGCATTAAGTCTTCTTTAACGCCCCGTGTTGTAATTGCAGGTGTTCCAATCCGCAGTCCGGAAGCCTGGAAAGGAGAACGGCTGTCGAATGGCACCATATTTTTGTTGACTGTTATATCGGCCTTAACCAATGTATTCTCAACCAGTTTCCCGGTAATTTCAGGGAACTTTGTACGCAGGTCTATCAACATCGAATGGTTATCGGTGCCGCCTGAGATCACTTTGTACCCCAAATCTACAAAAGCCTGAGCCATTACATCTGCATTTTTCTTAACCTGTTGCTGATAGGTTTTAAACTCAGGAGCCAATGCTTCGCCAAAAGCTACTGCCTTCGATGCAATCACATGCTCAAGGGGGCCTCCCTGCTGCCCGGGGAAAACTGCCGAATCCAGCAATGAAGACATATTCCTGATTTTTCCTTTTTTAGTGGTTATGCCCCATGGGTTTTCGAAATCCTTACCTATCAGAATGATTCCACCACGTGGGCCACGTAACGTTTTATGCGTTGTTGAAGTTACAACATGGGCATATTCCAGCGGGTTGTTCAATAATCCGGCAGCAATCAATCCTGCCGGGTGGGCCATGTCAATCATTAAAAGGGCACCCACTTTGTCGGCAATTTCGCGCATCCGTTTGTAATCCCAGTCGCGGCTGTAGGCTGAAGCACCACCGATTATAAGTTTTGGTTTCTCTGATAAAGCCAGGGCTTCCATCTCATCGTAGTCGACTGTACCCGTATCTTCTTTTACTTTATAGCCAACCGGGCGGTACAAAATACCCGATGAATTAACCAATGAGCCATGCGATAAATGCCCTCCATGAGATAGGTCCAGCCCGAGGAATGTATCGCCGGGGTTAAGGATAACACTTAATACAGCAGCATTTGCCTGAGCACCCGAATGTGGTTGTACATTTGCCCATTCTGCATTATATAATTCTTTGATACGGTCGATTGCCAACTGCTCGGTCATGTCAACAAACTGGCAACCACCATAATACCTTTTCCCGGGGTAGCCCTCGGCATACTTATTGGTCATCACCGAACCCATTGCTTCCAATACCTGCTCGCTTACAAAGTTTTCCGAAGCAATCAACTCAATTCCACTCAATTGGCGTTCACGCTCTTTCTTTATTATATCAAAAACAACTGTGTCTCTCTTCATAGTTTAACCTGTCATATTAATATGAAAAAACAAAGGTAATACTTTTTCATACGGCCGAAAACTATAATACTTCCAAAAAACTCGTTATTTTTAAACATTTAATAATTACTTATGAACCGTAAACGTCCGTCTTTATTAAGTGCTCTTTGTTTTCTCTCGTTTATCGGGAGCGGGCTGGCATTTGTAGGGTATTTCCTTGCTTCGTTGTTTTTTGAGGAAACATGCGATATTATCACCACCTACTCTTCCTGGTATTCAACTGAACAACTGTCGCCATTGTATTTCACCTTCTTAATGGCGTTGTATGGGCTCTCGGTAGTAAGCGTAATCCGAATCTGGAAGTTCCATAGAGACGGTTATTTCCTTTATATGGCCGTACATACCATCATTTTATTCTTCCCTGCAATCTGGATTGGCTGGAGCGTCTTTTCTGCGACAAACTCGATATTTACAGTTGTTTTTATGGGGGGATTCTCATTATTTTACCGGCATCTGAAATAATTTTGACACTAGTGATTACAACACTGATTCGTTGCCTCCTTTACTTCTCCGGCCGGCCTTACTCCTGCACCTTTCCGTTTAGTTAACAGGTCGCCTAATTCTGTTCTCGCCTGTTCTCCTATCTCCTGCAACTGCTTTACTTTCTCCGGGTATTTATCTGCCACATCAGTGGTTTCATATAAATCATCTTTCAGGTTGTAGAGTTCCAGTCCGCATTGTTTGAAATTGTATGGCCCTGGGAAACCGTCTTTTCCTGGTTCAACACCAAGGTATGAGCGGTATTTATGAGGGAAATATAGTTTCCAGTCTCCTTTTCGCACAGCCCTTAGCTGCCCATCGTAGTAACACCAGAACTCATCGCGGGGCGAAGCATCTTTCCCTTGCAACAAAGGGAGGATATTTACGCCGTCAATCTTCTTTTTAGGCAACGGCGCTCCGGTTATTGCTGCTATTGTCGGCAAAAGGTCAATGGTTGAAGCCATTTTGTCGACAGTTATTCCCGGGGGTATAGTTGAAGGCCAGCGCATAACACATGGTTCACGGTGCCCACCTTCCCACATTGACCCTTTGCCTTCTCTCAAACCACCTGTACTGCCTGCATGATTCCCGTAATTCAGCCAGGGCCCATTGTCGCTCGTGTAAATAACCAATGTATTTTCATCGTTCCCTGTCTCTTTTAGTGCCTTTAATATTTCGCCGACCGACCAGTCCAGCTCCATAATTACATCGCCATACAGGCCCTGTTTACTTTTCCCTTTAAATTTATCGGAAACGGCTATAGGCACATGGGGCATTGAATGGGGTACATACAGGAAAAATGGTTCGTCTTTGTGTTTATGGATAAATTTTACAGCTTTTTCGGTGTATAATGTGGTTAACCTTGATTGTGCATCTAAATCATCAACTGTCCCTACCTGCTTATTCCCCTCAATAAGTGGAAGTGCCGGTACCTTCAATTTCCATGAGTTAGGGCCAACATTTTCTTTCGTAGCAGGGGTGCCATCGTAATGCACCGGCCACATATCGTTAGAATAAGGCACTCCGAAATATTCGTCAAATCCCTGCTGCAGAGGAAGGAACTGATACAAATCGCCCAAATGCCATTTGCCAAAAGCACCCGTGGCATACCCCCTTTGTTTTAGCAATTCGGCGATAGTCTCCTCTTCCGGGTTAAGCCCTTTACGTGAACCGGGGAAATAGGCTCCACGGACACTGACCCTCTCGGGGTAACACCCTGTAAGCAGTGACGCCCTTGAAGCACTGCAAACGGCGGTAGATGCATAAAAATTGGAAAACAGGGCACCCTGCTCTGCCATTTTATCAATATTGGGGGTTTCAAAGCCTGTGGCGCCAAAACAACTTAAATCGCCATACCCCTGGTCATCGGCAAATATGATAAC
>JAADGO010000003.1 GCA_013152355.1 Chlorobiota bacterium | reverse complement strand
GCCTCCACATATCCGGGTCGATTAACATTCCTTGCTGCCCTCCAAAATCATCGCCGCACCATAAGAAATCAACCCCCATTTCAATAAGTTTCTTTCCTGCAATAATAATCTGCTCCATGACCGAGTCCAACAGGTAGGGTACATATTCCTCCTCGGTAATCAGGTCTACCAGCAACTTTTCCAATCCGGTAAGATACCATGATATTTCGAAAAACATTGTTTCCACATCACCAATTATTGCATGGGACTTGCCGAATTCTGCTATCATTTCTTCAGCTTTGTCATACCTGCCTTCTGCATAAGGGTCAGGGAAAGGGTAATTAAGGATATCTTCTTTGTACCTGGCATGTGCCAGGGGGAATTCGTCAAATTCGTCATAAAGCCCTGCATTTTTAAGAATCATGCCCCACTCGTTTTTCACACGCCCATCCGGCAGCACTACTGTGGGGGCAGAAGGAGGGGCTGTTACGGCTGTCCCAATAATATCGACCCCCATCTGTGAAAGTAGCCTCATGTGCGACATACGGGCCGACTCCATTGCATCTACAGGAGGTTCGTACGGTAGGCCAAGGGCTTCACTTAATTTTTTTGCCAGCTGAGGTGTCAGTGAAACATAAATCGGGGGGCGGTCGGGCTGTTGATGGTTAATTGCTGCAAGTGTACGTTCGCGTGAATTCATATTATCTTTTCATTAGATTAAATCTTGGCCGGTAAACTTTAAACACATTAAAGAGGTGCCAAAGAGGATTTAGTGATTAATGAATTTTTAATTTTTCACTATATTGTTTTACCCATGAATTAGTTCCCATCCCAGCCGGCTATCCTGGCCAGTATCCACCACATTGCATACGCTTTCCTGTTGGCAGTAATGTGTTGTGAATTGTGGGCGCCAAAAACCACTTTGCCCCCGGGTGCATTTTTATTCTCGAACCAATCGGTACCTTTTTTATGGGCATTTTGCCAATCCAGGTAAAAATTGCCGCCATATACTGCTGAATTACCATCATCGCCTGTGTCTTCCCGGTATTTGCCACTCATGTCGTGTGTGTCAATGCTATAATAATCCAGGCAATATTGTTTTTTCTTAATACAATTGTTTACTATCAGTTCTGCCTGGTTTTTAGGTTTTAGGTCGCCGGTGTTATCATCAACATTTGCATGGGCAGTCATAAAAATGAAAGTAACAGGGGTTTTCCTTTGCCCATCTCCCGAACCAATTTTTGAGCCACCTACACCATATTCAGCAATCAGTGAATCCATGCCCGGAATATAATTCTCGGCAGGTTTGTGCCCTGCAATATTGCACCACGACCACATAACCACGTTTATTGCGGCATTTTCAGGGTCGTCAAGGAAATTCCGTGTAGCCATGATAAACGCTGTTTCATTGCGGCTTAAATCAGTGGCGTCTACCCCGGGTGCAGCATATCCCCCCAGTGCATAATCGTGGAAGTCGAGTTTCCCGGCTTGAGGCGAATGATTGGTAATGCCAAATAATACATCATCGCCTTTTTTGTAGTCTTGCAAACCAAAGAGCCCCCTTGCTACATGTGTACCATGCGAGGAGTGCTGGTATGCAACATGCAGGGTAGTGCGCGCAAGGTCGATGTATTTTGCAGGTATCTGCCTCAGTACACTTTCTTTAGCTGCAGTGTAATCAGCAATATATTTGCCTTCCGGTATTTGGCCTGTTTCCCCTTTCGTTTTTGTATTGTATCCGGACAGGAGCAAGGTAGTTATCGCTAATTGAATTAATACAGTGGTGGCCTTTTTCATGATGCTTTATTTTTAAAGGTGGTTACAAGTTTAAAATATATGTTATGGGTTCTTTAATTGTACAATATTTCGATTGCCTGTAAATTATAATAAGGTGTACGGGTAATTCACAATGATAAAAGGCAAATAAACTTTCATTTCATTATTGTTTGATAATTTGTAAAAGTATATAAATAATTTTTTTTTCAGCAAAACCTTACGAAATATATTTTTTTTGCATAATTATTCCTAATTTTGACATCTAAACCTATTTTATTATGAGACGTATTTTACTGCGGATAACTTTCCCACTGATTATTACCTCCCTCATACAAATACCACTTAACGTTGTTTCTCAGATACCGGATGGGGTTATTGCTTTCAGCCCGGAAGAAATTGACGATGTACTGGTGAACCCCGGCATTGGTTTTATGACATTCCAACGGTTTAATGGCGATAAGCTGAATGAAGGGAGTGGCTGGACAGAAGGGTTTCCCATTGAATACCAGGCATTCGATGGCGATTTGACAAATAAAGACCACCCCGCTACTTCTATTGCATATTTCCGTGTTTATTGGAAATTCGTTGAGCCGGAAAAAGGTAAATACAGGTGGGATTTACTTGACCAGGCTTTAGACAGTGCTGTCAGCCGGGGGCAGTCATTGCTAATCAGGATTGCCCCTTATGGGACAGGCGATGAAAGAGACGTGCCTGGTTGGTACCGCGAAATGGTTGGGCCAAATAAGAAATGGAAATACGATAATCCGGTAAATAAATGGGCTGTCGACCCGGAAGACCCACGTTATGCCGAATATTTTGGGAGGTTAATCAAGGCTATGGGTAAACGCTACGATGGGCATCCATACCTGGAGGCTGTCGACCTTTCGATTGTCGGCGCATGGGGCGAAGGTGCAGGCTCCGAACTCCTTTCTAAGAATACAATGGAGGAATTAGTGGATGCATATACTGAATCATTCAGGAAAACCCCTCTGATTGCTTTACTAATGGATGAAAAAACCAATAAATATGCCAACTCTTTCGGCAATGTTGGATGGAGGGTTGACTGTATTGGCGACCTTGGATTTTGGGCTGATGACCAAAACGGGTGGACACACATGTATGACTTTTATCCGCAGGAGATCATAAGGTGTGGGTTGCAGGATACATGGGAAACAGCACCTTTAAGTTTCGAGATTTGTGGCACATTCCTTTCATGGAAAGAGAAGCAGGGGTATGGTGTGGAAGATGTTGAATATATTTTCAATGAATCTTTGAAATGGCATATTTCTTCATTCAATGCTAAATCATCGCCGGTACCCGAAGAGTGGAAAGGCCTGGTTGACGAGTGGCTGAAAAAAATGGGCTACAGGTTTGTTTTACGGAGGTTTACTTACCCTGAGGTGGTTAGGAAGAATGGTAAGCTTTGGTATAAAACATGGTGGGAAAACAAAGGTGTTGCCCCAATATATAAAGACTTTTTATTGGCGTTTCGTTTAAAATCTGATAAAGACGAATTGGTTTATACTACCGATGCCGATATCAGGGCATGGATGCCCGGCGATAATATTTATGATGATGCTATTTTTATCCCAATTGATTTTCCAACTGGCGAGTACGAAATACAGGTGGCTATTTTAGGGGTACAGGACAGGCAACCAAAAGTAAAACTGGCAATTGGAGGGATAACAAATGATGGTTGGTATAAATTAGGGAAAGTAAAAGTTGTAGATTAGTTTTATTTTAAAATTATATTTGACGATGGAAAAAATATACGATGTTTTAGTAGTTGGAGAATTAAATGTAGACCTTATTTTAGATGAGATAGAAAAATTCCCGGAAGTAGGGAAAGAAGTATTGGCTCATAAAATGACACTTACATTAGGAAGCTCGTCGGCTATTTTTGCAAGCAATATCTCAAGCCTTGGTGCACGTGTTGCGTTTATCGGGAAGATTGGCAAGGATAAATTTGGTGAAGTTGTACTGGAAAGCCTTGAAAAGAATAATGTGGATGTTTCGATGGTGAAAATTGATGAGGAGTTGGGGACAGGCGCAACAATTATATTAAATGTTGAAGAGGACAGGGCAAATACTACCTATCCGGGTGCCATGGATGTCCTTTCAATCAACGATATTTCTGAAGAGGACATAAAAAAAGCAAAACACCTTCATTTTTCTTCGTATTTCTTACAACCCGGAATGTGGGGCGATTTAGGCAAACTGTTCAGGATGGCGAAAAAGCTGGGCCTGACCACTTCATTCGATATGCAATGGGACCCGGCAGAAACCTGGAAGCTCGATACCGCAGATGTATTGCCGGGTGTCGATGTGTTCCTGCCAAATGAAAATGAACTAATGTATTTAACTGGCAAGAATAACCTGAATGATGCTATTAATGCCGTAAAAGAATACACTAACGTGCTGGTAATCAAACGGGGAAATAAAGGCTCTCAGGTTTTCCACCAGGATAAGTTGATGGATTTGCCGCCATTTTTAAATAAAGATGTGGTAGATGCTATTGGTGCCGGCGATAGTTTTAATGCAGGCTTTATTTATAAATTTATCAAAGGTGCTGATATTTCGCAATGCCAGGAATTCGGCAACCTTACAGGTGCGGTGTCAACAACAGCTGCCGGTGGTACAACGGCATTTACTAACTATGAGAACTTCAGAAAGACAGCAAAAGAAAGATTCGGGGTTTCATTATAATAACATATAGAATATGATTATCTATAAAAGTTGTACAACAAAATACCCGAATATTTATATATAGCGTCTACAGGTAATGATTACCTGGGAAAGCGCCTGTGAATTATGGACGACTGCAACCTGGTATTGTGTTAAGCATGAAAAATAATATTTGTGAGATTTATTTTGTATTTGCTAAATAATTTTAAATTTGCTTATATATCAATACCAAATAGATTCAAATGGACTACTGGGAAATAATTTGGAACGATTTTAAAAACGGTAGTAGTCCTGCTTTTGAGAAAATCTACTATAAGTACATTGATGTATTATACAGGTATGGCTCAAAAATTACCCGCGATAAGGACATCGTAAAAGATTGCATCCAACAATTATTCCTTGAATTATATTCTTCCCGTAAAAACCTGGCGAATCCTACAAACCTTGAATTTTATCTTTTAAAAGCCTTAAAAAGGATTATCATCCATCGAATAAACAACGATATGAAACAAGGGCATTTGTTGGGGACGGACCCCCTTACTTTTAATGTAGAATTCGATTTTGATGATGAGATAAGTAAATCCGAGAGGCAGGAGTCTAAAATACAATTATTAAAGGATGCACTCCGTTCACTCTCCAGCAAGAAGAAGGAGCTTTTATTCTTAAAATTTTACTCTGAGTTAAAAAATGACCAAATAGCATCAATTCTTGGTATGAAGCCTGGCACAGTACAAAAGCAGATATACAGGATTTTAATACAACTACAGGTGAAATTCCAGGACCGGTTTATTGATTCCTAGCTTATATGTTTTAAAACATAAAAATATCACATCTGTTTTTGTCCGTTTTCTTGAATCCCCCCCACTATATTAAAATTGAAATTATTTAAAGTTAAACTGAAAATCTGCGAGCAACATCTTGATTCCATATTTAACTTTAAACAACTTCATTAAAAGCTAGGCATGGACAAATACAGTATTTATACGAATGACCCGTATTTTATAAAATGGATATTCCGACCTGACCCTTTATCAGAACAATATTGGGAAAATTATATCAAGAGCCATCCGGATGAGAAATACATAATTACTCATTTAAAAAAAGACCTCCGTTACCTGAAACTTAAAAATGAGGATATTACCGAGGAAGAAAAAAGATTGCTCATACAATCCATTTTAAAGAAAAAGAATAAATCTGCCCGTGTTACCAGGTTCCGGCAGGCCAGTACCAGCCTCCTCCGTTATGCAGCCATTGCCATCATGTTCCTGATTATCGGGAACGTAATTATGTACTTGTATCTGAACAAGAAATTCAAACAAACTGATTATACTTCTTTAGAAAGCAATATAACAATTGACAAACCAACACTGATTTTGTCTGATGGCACCGACATAGCTTTAGATAAAGCATCAAACATCAGGTACAACACGGGCAATGGAATTATTGTGGATAACAGGGCAGTGTCCATTCCTGAAAATGACAATAAAGAAATTGTTTTGAATCAAGCTATCATCCCTTGTGGCAGTAGGTCTAAGATAACACTTGATGATAATACGGTTGTATATTTGAATGCAGGGAGTAAATTAATTTATCCGTCCGCATTTACCGATAAGAAGCGTGAAGTTTTGCTATTTGGCGAAGCATTTTTTGAGGTTAGCAAAAACAAAGAGAAACCATTCATTGTAAAAACCTCTTCTTTAACTATTGAAGTATTAGGGACAAAATTTAATGTGTCGTCATACCAGGAGGACGATATTATCCAAACAATACTGGTAGAGGGAGAAGTATCTGTAAAAAGGAACGATGTGTCATTATATAAAAAGAGTATCATATTGAAGCCTAAGCAGATGTTGGCATACAATAAAATAACTAAAGATATAAAAACAAGCTATGTCGATGTTGAATACTTTATTTTGTGGAAAGATGGTATTTTGAAATTCGAAAACGAAGACCTTAGCAGGGTCATTAAAAAAATTGAGCGGTTTTATAATATATCGATAAGATTTAAAGACCCGTTGCAAAGTGGAGTTAAAATAAGTGGGAAACTTGACCTTAGCGAAAATAAATATAAAGTCTTTGAATACCTTAAAACTCTTACAAAAATGAATATTGAAGAAGAAGAAGAAAATCATTATGTAATAAACTAATACTAAAGAAAACCGGGAAATGCTGGAACATTCCCCGGTTTAAGCTCACTGGTACTAAGAAGACTTAGTACGTTATTATTAATTTAAAACAAACAAATTTATGAAAAAAAAGTATTTATTACATTTCTTTTTTAAGGAAAGAAAAAAACTATGGAAGGTTATGAGATTAACAATGATCTTTTCTTTCTGTTTTGTTGTTACCGTTTCAGGGAATTCCTATTCTCAAAACACAAAACTGAATCTGCATTTTAAAAATGTTGCGTTACGTGAAATCATTGATTTTGTGGAGCAAAACAGCGAATTTATCTTTTTGTACAAAAATGAAGACGTAGATGTAAACAAAAAGATAAATATTAGTTTGAAAGACGCCAGTATCGAAAAAGTCCTGGAAAAAATTTTAGATGGGCAGGATGTAGATTACAATATTTTCGACAGGCAAGTAATCTTAAGCAGGGAAAACAAAATGTACGGCCTTGCCAAGAGTAGGCAAAAGGAGACAACGGTCTCAGGTATTGTAACCGATGATACCGGGTCGCCAATCCCCGGGGTTTCAGTAGTAGTAAAAGGTACTACAATCGGAACCATTACTAATCCTGACGGGAAATATCAATTAAAACTACCTGCGGATGCCAAAATCCTGGCATTTTCATTTGTCGGAATGAAGACCCAGGAAGTAGAGATAAAAGGAATGTCGACACTGAATGTAATTATGAAAGGAGAAGCTTTGGGAATTGGGGAGGTTATGGTTACGGCATTAGGTATTAAAAGAGAAGTAAAAGCCTTAGGTTTTTCTGCCCAGGAGCTTGGTGGCGAAGATTTGTCAGCAAACAGGGAAACAAACCTTACCAGCTTCCTTACGGGGAAAATTGCGGGTGTACAGGTTTCCAAGACTTCGGGTGGTGCCGGTGGTTCGTCCAGTGTAACTATCCGTGGTAACAGTTCTCTTTCGGGGACAAACCAACCATTGTATGTAGTTGACGGCATACCCATCATTAATATTCCTATTACCGGAACCGAAGGTTTATGGGGTGGTACCGATATTGGTGATGGTATTGGTGATATTAACCCTGAGGATGTAGAATCAATGACAGTGCTGAAAGGGCCGAATGCATCAGCATTATATGGTTCGCGTGGTGCAAACGGTGTAATCCTGATTACTACTAAGTCTGGCAGGAAAGGGAAAGGAATAGGAGTTGAAGTGAATTCAAATGTTTCATTTGATGTACTCAACCTGTTTCCAACATTCCAGAATAAGTATGGAACCGGATATGAAGGAACCAACCTGTATGGTAGCATGAAAGAAATAAACGGGAAATTCTATGAAACACTGCCTTCGTGGCATGGCGATAGTTGGGGCCCGCCACTTGATGGAAGAAGGACCGTTGTTGACCCGTTTGTATACCCTGAAGACAAGAATACTCGTACTTTAACATTACTCCCTCAGCCGATAGGCAACGTCAGGGATTTTTATGATGTTGGGTTAACCAATACCAATACTGTTGCTATAAGTGGCGGAACAGAAAAAACTACAGCAAGGCTTTCTGTAAGTAATACTAGTATTAAAGGTATTACACCGAACCATAGGGTGAAGAAGCAATCGGTTAAT
This sequence comes from Chlorobiota bacterium, assembly GCA_013152355.1. Classification (GTDB taxonomy): domain Bacteria; phylum Bacteroidota; class Bacteroidia; order Bacteroidales; family Prolixibacteraceae; genus JABMQB01. The sequence goes on along the minus strand of JAADGO010000003.1, from coordinate 6,972 downwards.
TTAAGGACAACCTCGCAGGTGACAGATTTCCTATCGTTTGATGCAAAAATCAACTATGTACATACAGAAGGCAGCCAGAGGCCTGCCCTGGGGTCAAGCGTAGAGAATGTTGCCAGGAACTTTGCTACAATGGGGCGTTATGTACCGCTTCCATGGTTGAAAGAGTATTATAACAAAACCGGTGATTGGGGGCGTTGGCCAGGAATTTCTTACAACCCATATTATGTTATCAACGAATTGAAGAACAATGACTACCGCGACCGTTTTATTGGTTATGCTTCGGCAACCCTTAAACTAACCGATTGGTTAAGCCTCATGGGCAGGGCCGGTGTCGATATCTATACTGAGTTTGAAGAACGCACATGGCCTGTTGGCGCAAGAGGGCGTACTGCCAGGGATGGGCGGTTGCTCAGTGCATTAAGGCACTTAAAAGATTTAAATGCCGATGTCCTGTTAACTGCATCGAAAGAAATTTCAAGCAACATTAGTTTGTCGGGTACTATTGGTGCCAGCCTGTTGACTCAACGCAGGGATTACCAGTCGATGGATGCCCGGAATTTTAAGGCTGAAGGTGTTTACCATGTCAGTAATGCAAAGGACTATTACCCATCTTCTACGCTTTGGCAAAAAGAGATGCAATCTGTATATTTTACCGGCCAGGTAGCGTATAAAAACTACCTGTTCCTTGATGTAACCGGGCGTAATGACTGGTCATCAGCATTGGGTGTCAATAACCAGTCGTTTTTCTACCCATCGGTAGCAGGGAGTTTTGTGTTTACAGATGCCATTGATATTAATAGCAATGTTTTAAGTTTTGGTAAGCTACGTGCTTCATGGGCACAGGTAGGAAACGACTCTAACCCTTATTTAACAAAAACAGGGTATAATTTTTATTCGACTGGTTATGCCGGTAGGAGCCTGGCATCTAAAAGCGGGCAAATCCCTCTGTTTAACCTGAAAAATGAGTTGACCGAATCATGGGAGATTGGTGCCGACTTACGCTTTCTTCAAAACAGGCTGAGTTTAGACCTTACTTATTATAACGGCAAAACAACCAACCAGATATTGCCAACCACTATCTCCAATGCCAGCGGATACAGCAGCGTTGTAATTAATGCAGGCGAAATCCAGAATAAAGGGTTTGAAGCTGTATTGAATGCAAATGTGGTTAAAACCGGTAAAGGTTTCCGTTGGGATATTAGTGCCAACTATGCGAGAAACCACTCAATGGTTGTAGAACTGGCTCCGGGTATAGAAACTTTCAAGATAGCTGATAGCTACCCGAATGATATTGAAGCCAGGCCAGGCCAGGCATTTGGGAATATAATCGGGTATGCTACAAAAAAGGCTCCTGACGGGCAGCTGATTGTTGGCGCAAACGGTGCATATCTCAGGGAATCGAAAATGAGTATTCTTGGTAATATAACTCCGGATTGGATTGGTGGTTTGAACAACACCTTCTCCTATAAAGGGTTATCATTGAGCTTCTGCTTGACTTTGTACAGGGTGGCGAACTTTCTTCTTCAACCAAATACCAGATGACTGCGAAAGGAACCGGTAAATTTACCGAAGAAGGGCGTAGGCCTCAGGATACTGATGATGCCGGAAACCAATTGCCTTATGTTGGTGTATTGGATGGCGTAGTTGAAATTACCGATGATGCAGGCAATGTAACAGGTTATGAAAAAAATACCAAAGCTGTTGATGGCCAGACATATTGGGCAAGCAGGGCATGGGGCGGCCCAACCGACTGGTTCGTGCTTGATGGTAGTTACATCATGCTTAGGGAAGTAATGTTAAGTTACAGGTTTCAGCCATCAGTGTTAAATAAGACTCCTTTTACAGGATTAACACTTACTCTGATTGGAAGGAATCTGTGGTACATTGAAGAACACATGCAGGACATGGGTATTTCCCCGGAATCTGCTCCCAGTACGGATGCAGGATATACTGGTATTGAAACGTTTGGTGTGCCGACAACAAGGACCTTTGGTTTAAATGTTAAGCTCACCTTTTAGTTTGTATAATTCTAATATATAATTGAGAAATATGAAAACATATATAAAAACACAATTAATATCTGTATTAGTATTATTACTGGTAATATTTAATGCTTGTACAGAAGAATATGAAAAGATGAATACAAGGAACAGCCTTGTTACAGAAGACCTTATTAATGTAGATTTACTATTCACAAGAGTTCAGGTACAGGCAATCCACTTTGGCTCAGCTTATGGTACCGGGACATTGGGTAACTATTGCGGGATGAATGTCCGCCAGGACAACCGCCCTTTTACTATTGGCGATGCACCTGGTGTGTGGAATGCATGTTATGGCGATTATGCCAGGAATCTTTCAGACATTATAAATATCTGTAAGAAAAGGAATGAGGCAAACGGGAACAATGCCTTGGATAATAAAATTGCTATGTCCAGGATCCTTAAAGTATGGGCTTTTGCAGAAGTAACAGATACTTATGGCGATATCCCTTATTCTGAGTCATGCCTTCCGGTTGAAGAAGCAATATTCCAGCCTAAGTATGACACCCAGAAGGATATTTATGAAGACTTTTTCAAAGAATTGAAAGAGGCTGCCGCACAATTAGATGCCGGTAATGACAGTTATGGTTCAGCCGACCTGATTTATGGCGGAGATGTTGATAAATGGAAGAAACTGGCAAACTCTCTTAGGCTTCGTTTGGCATTACGTGTACGTTATGTTGATCCAGAAATGGCTAAGTCTAACATGAGCGACCTTTCTGAGGCTAACCTGATTACTTCACTTGAAGACGATGCTTTTATCAATTCAGCTGATGATTACAATAGCAATATGAACCGCCTTTATGATAGAATGATAACCAATGGTTACCCGGGTTCAGCCGAGGTTGGTAAAACACTGGAAGACATTATGAGCGCGACCAATGACCCACGTATTGCAGTGTATATGGATACAGCCTACGCACAATGGCCCGGAACTCCCGGATATGAAGATATCCCGAGTTTTGGATACCGCGGGAAACCTCTCTTGGGGTTTGTGCCTGTTGAAGAAAAATACCCATGGGGTGCTGAAACAACTTCCCAATGGTCTGCTTTCTGGTATGCACCTATTATTGAAAGGCCCCTGATAAGGAGTTCAGAGGTGTATTTTGCTTTGGCTGAGGCTGCATTATTCGGGTTAAAATCGGGAGATGCCGATGCCCTTTATAAAAAAGGGCTTGACCAGGCATTGGCATGGACTCAGAAACTATATGCAAACAGCAAACCACAAATGCCGCCATACTTAGGTATATTTTATTCAAGAGTTTATCCGGATTGGGATGAAACATGGGAGCCGGATTATTGGGCTGATAAAGAGATGACCCAGGCCGAGATTGCTACATACAAAGCCGGCGATGTTTATACTCTTTCAGGAAGCCAGGAAGAAAAACTGGAGATGATTATGAACCAGAAGATGATTGCCTTATACCCAATGGAAGAGCAGGGGTGGTTTGAATGGAGGAGGACAGGCTACCCAAGAGTACTTGTCGGAGACGATGGGGATGCCCTTAAAGGTGTTTCGCCAAGAAGGATGCCCTGGCCTCAAAACGAACAAAGCGTAAACAGTGCCAATTACGAGCAGGCATTGCAACGTATTGGCGGTGTTGACGGAAGGCTTCAAAAGGTATGGTGGGATGCTAACCCGGCAGCTCCGCATAAACATCCGGGCAAAGTCCCGTGGATGGACCATCCCTGGATTTAATAAAATAGTACTTTAATAAGTTTAGTTAGTTAGTTAGTTTTACTGTATTATGGATTTTTGCTCATAGGGGTTCGCCTCTATGGGCATTTTTTTCTTAAATGAGTTTCGCCCCTTGTGTTATACGATAAGGGCTGAGAGCTATTCTGGTTACAAGAATCTTGAATCAAACTTCAAAATCATAAACCGCTAATTATATAATAAATGATAAAGCCTTTTAAAGTTTATATCCTAACCCTCTTTATATTGTTTTCGTTGAATAATTCCGCAAAGCCATCAAAAGTGGGAGTATTGGTAATTGATGATTTCGAAAGCATATCATCCCCGGGTAAATGGGCTGGTACGCTAACTTTATCACATCAGTTCCCTGCCCATGGCAAAAATTGCCTTAAACTATACTCGTCAAAAGGGAATGCCTTGCGGATGGAAAGTGAAAATATCCCAAAGGACTGGAGTAGTTATGAGGCCCTGAAATTTGATATTTATAATCCCTCTGAAAGACTTTATTATGGGACTATACAGATTTTTGATGAATTGGGGACAGACGAACAGGCTGAATTTTACGGGCAAAGCTACAACGGGCAAAAACTGTTTTTGAATGCCGGTTGGAATCATTTTGAGTTTTTACTTCAAACAGCGATGGTCGAAGAAGGCGACCGCCCTTTGGCATTGGATAAAATTCGTAAGATACGATTTTCATTTGGTGCTGTTAACCACCCATTATACATTGATAATATTCGTTTGGTTACCGGCGAAGAAAGTAAAGAAACATCATCTCTGGTTAAGCCACAACATTGCCGCACTATCATCGACAACCGTTATGTTTATCCTGCTTTGGCGGGGCCTTTGGAGGAAATTGAGCCCAGCCCTGCAATCTTAAAACTAAGAGGACAGGCTACTTCGGCAGTCGAAAAACTTGAAAAAGAGGTTGAGGTAGCCGAAATACAGGGGTATCAAACACTTTATCAGCGTATTCCGCTTATTACTGCTAATATAGGAATGGGAATACGAAGTAAATTGGTGTGGTTTCAGAATGAAAAAGAAGAAACTAAAATACTAAAGCACGTTATAGCTTCCTGTACAAAAACAACAGGAGAGCTTGAAATCCTCCTTTCGGCACAAAAAAGTAATATGCCGGTTTTTGCCCCGGAAAACGATGCCTCCCCAAGTCCCAGATATGTCACACCTTATCCTCCCTTTAAAGAGATAGTTATAAAAGATGGCTATTACCGCGATAAAACCGGTAAACCTGTTATGGTACTTTCTATGTTACAAGTTAATGAAGGGCCTTTAATGGACTATTTTGCCCCGTTCAACCACCGCATCGAAAGTTATACCGTAGGTGGCGGGTCAAGGTACAATATTGAAAGTTCACCTGTATATGAAGCATTTCACAAATACCATGGCACGCACCGGGTGGGGTGGGATGGTTGGTGTGGGCATCTGATTAAGGACAGGTGGGCTATGGGTGGCAAAAAAGAAGATGTGTCCATCTGCCTCGAAAGCAATCATATTCGGGAGGCAATACTCGAATATATGCAACTCCATTACCGTGAATGGCTTGAGAATGACAACCTTTTATACAATATAATGGCTTATGAGTTGCAATATATTTGCTATTGCGAAAAAAGCCAGCAAATGCTACGTGACTGGCTAAAACATAAATACAAAACTATTGCCACCCTCAACCAAGCCTGGGGTACACATCATAAATTATTTAAGGAGATTGAAGCCCCGGCAACACATAATGCCCGCCCTGTGGATGATGTAAACAGGGCTGCCTGGTACGATTGGGCATATTTTAATACACGTAGGTTTACCGATTACCTGAAATGGATAAAAAGCGAAATGCGTAAACTTGACCCAAAGACTCCTATATGTGCAGGCGGCACTTCTTCTATGCTCAGTTCATCAAACAGTGTGGCCGGGATTGATGAAGAGATGATAATTAATGAAGTAGACGATATAATATTGAATGAATCTGGCGGTTCTCCGATTTTTTCAGACCTTTTATTGAGTTTAAGCGAAGAGAAAAAGGTCATGGTCGACCCGGAGATGGGGGGGAGTGTACACGGGATTTTGCTACAGTTCCTGCATGGAAAGTCCGATATATCGAAATGGTGGTGGGCGAGTGCCCCCAGCAAGGAATACCCGGGTATGAACCAGTCCTCGATCCCACATAGTAAAACCATATCGTTGTCAGAAGTAGATGAGGTGCTGCGGTTAGGGCTCGATGTAAGGCGGTTAGGCACTGAGATATCCGAATTTACCATGGTTGAGCCGGAGGTAGTAATCCTCTATTCGAAAACAAGTATTTTACAAGTGCCTCCCAATCAGGTACAGGCAGGTAGTACGCCGTATATTAAAACGCTGCGTTCTGTATGGGAAGGCACTCGTTTCCTGGGGTGCCGGGTAGGTTTTATCAGTGAAAAACAGGTTTTAGCAGGGAATTTGAATAAATTTAAACTCCTTATTGTCCCGGCAGCCAAGTATATGAAACCGGAAGTTGTCTCAAAAATTAAAGGTTATATAGAGGGAGGAGGAACTGCATTTATTATTCCCGAATCATTTATTTTCGACCAGTATGCACGTGAAAACAACAAAATAGAGGATTTAGGAATTATTATTAAAGATGTTACGCTTCCTTCTGTTATTGGCAAAGGGGAAAAAGAACAGAATTACGACCAAAGTTTTTCGCAGGCAATAATATACGGTAATGTTCAAAAAAAGGTGTCAACACTTGTTAAAGATATTTTTAAAAACAATCCTGACCCATTGACTTTTATTTCGGATGGATTGGTACAGACTATTGAACATGGTGGCCATGAAGTTTTAGCACAGTTTGAAGATGGCAATGCAGCCATTACGTTGGCACAAATTGGGGATGGTGAATTTTATTACCTTGCAGCTCCATTTAATTCTGCCGACTACCACCTGTTGCTTTCGCCTTTGGCTGAAAAACTTAAATTAAGACGGCCAATTGTAGGAATAAACGAAAGAGGGGGATTAGTCACAGGAGTTGAAGTTAGGGCTGTAGAGCGTAAATTGGATTACCTGGTTTATGCTTGCAACTTGACTTCTGAACCAGTGGAGTTTGATTTGAGAAGTGAAAAAGGAATTGGGACAATACTCGACTTGCGTAATCTGCATGAAATTGCTGGCGGGCATATAAAGCTTAGCCCCTATCAGGAAACAATATTTAAAATTGAAAAAAAACGCTAAAAAATTATAAATTGC
>JAADGO010000152.1:375-3674 GCA_013152355.1 Chlorobiota bacterium | reverse complement strand
CTGCCCAACGGACACCTTCCAGGCAAAGTTCAAGGGAACGCTCCATTTGCAACCTTTTCAGGAAGTCTGTTTTTGAGTTGACAACATTTGAGTACAGTGTACTGTTTTCGAGCTTAGGTAGCCCCACACGTTCACGTACGCGGTCAACGCATTGGACTGCCAATGCAGGGGGCGCCCCACTTGATAATTCTGCCAAACATTCGGCATAGCTTAACAAGACGCCAGCATACCTTATTACACGGAAGTTGATTGGCGAGTAATAATCCTCATGGTCACGGTAATAATCGCCCTGGTATTTCCTGAAAAAGCAATCACTCCCCCAACCGGCTCTCCAATCCCTGCCATAAATTTTCTCACCCGGGTAGTCAGTCTGTAGTTCAGGGTAAAATATGTTGTCCCTCAGGCGTGGGTCTATTTGCCCGTCAACAGTTGGTTCTTTTTTATACTCATCTACCAACCATCTTCTTGGCTGCCCATCGCACCAACCGATTCCGCGAGGCGCAAAAAACTGTGCCCTGTTGGAGCCCACATTAGGATTAGCCCGGTCGCCTTCTCCATTAGGGTTGACATCCGAGAATTGAATTTCGAATACAGATTCTATGTTGTTTTCGGTGGTATGCATAAAGTTGTCTTTGTAGTTTGCAACCCAGGCCGTAATAAGAAGCCCCTGCTCCTTCAACCAACCATGAAAAAGCATCTTTTGCTTCCTGCCATTCGTGCATTTGCATGTGTGCTTTTCCCAGCAATGCCAGGGCTGCGCCTTTTGTTGGCCTGCCAAGCTCACTACTTCCCCATTGTTCCGGTAAATCATTAACAGCTTCATTTAGGTCAAGTTTTATCTGGGCAAATACTTCTGCTTCGGTTTTTTGTTCCGGTGTATCGTCAGGTTTTGATATATTCAATACCAAAGGGACATTATCAAACATCAATGCCAGGTTGTAATAATAGAATGCACGTAAAAATTTTGCCTGTGCCAGTATCTGTGCTTTCTCAGCCTCAAACTCTATTTCAGGAACCATGGTTAAAACCTGGTTACACCTGAAAATTGCTTTGTAATGGTCGCGCCACAACTGACCATTCCCTGGCCAGAAGTTGTAATTGAAATAAATAAATCGTGTCCATTCTTTTAGCTGATTCCAGGGGCTTTTACTGTACCCTTCATCGGAGCTTAAATCGTAACGGAAATAAATCCAGCGATTCCAGCTTCCACCATTATAAAACATATTATAAACCGCATTTAAGCCAAGTTGTGCATCTTCAGGAGTTTTCCAGAAGGTATCGGTAGTTGGTGCGTTCGGGTTAGGAATATCTATTAAATCCTTATTACAGGAGGTAAAGAACAACGTAACCACAAAAAAACTATACTATATAACAATTTCTTTTTCATAATATTTCAAAATTAAAATTGGACAGAAAGTGAGAATACAACAGACTTTGGAGAGGGGTAAGCAGCATTATCTAACCCTTTTACCCAAAGATTCGGGGCTTTAAACTCGGGGTCAAGCCCTGAATATTTTGTAAAGGTAACCAGGTTTTGCCCTGTTATCGAAACACGGAGGTTGTCAAAAACTTCCTTAACCCGTGGGATGTCGAATGAGTAGCCAAGAGTCATTTGCCTGATTTTGAAATACGACCCTTTCTCGACCCACCGGTCCTGGTCGAACCTGGAATTCCTGTTGTCGGCATAAATAACCCTTGGGTTCTTGGTATTTGGGTCTTCAGGGGTCCATGGCTTGTACCCTGACAAATGGTTGGTATTGTCGGCGAAACCTCCCATCCAGCTGGCAGCACCGTTGAATACATCCTGCCCAAACGGTAAAACTAAAATCAAAGTCTTTGTAAGATACCTGGCCATTTAAGCCAACTTCGAATTTTGGCCATGGGTTCCCACAAATCTCACGGTCGTCATTATTGATCTTCCCATCGTCATTTACATCATTATACCTGATGTCGCCGGGTTTTGCATTTGGTTGGATTACTACCCCTTCAGAGTTCTTATGGGCAAGTACTTCTGCTTCATTCTGGAAAATGCCATCGGTTGTAACCAGGTAGAACATTGCCAGGGGTTTCCCGATTTCAGTTTTAGTAAGATTTGTGTATTGTTCAACTTTACCATAACCAAACTCCAGGACTTCGTTCCTTAACCGGGTAAAATTAGCACTTATCGAATAAGAGAAGTCGCCTCTCTTCTCCCTCCAGGTACCGGTAAGTTCAACCCCTTTGTTCCTCAGGCTGGCTGCATTCACATAAGGGTTGCCCCCGCTGTTCCCGGTGGTCATTAATATTGGCATCGGGGTCAAGACGTCTTTTGTTGTAGAAATAAAATATTCGACATTAAACTGCAACTTATTATCAACGAATGATATATCCATCCCAAAATTCTGCTGGGTTTGTTTTTCCCATTTTAAGTCCCTGTTAACAAGTTTAACCTGTGTCATACCTGTTTCAACGTGTTGGTCATCCCCAAATACAGCAACGGGGAAAGGATTCATGACTGCAACATAATCCCAGTCCCCAATATTTGCATTACCAAGTGTCCCATGGCTATACCGGAGCTTTAAGTCACTAATCCACGGCACTTTAAAGAACTTCTCTTTGCTTAAACGCCAACCTGCAGAAACGGATGGGAAGAACCCCCATTTATTACCTTTTGCAAATTTTGACGACCCATCGTACCTGAACGTTGCACTAAATAGGTATTTCTCGTCAAACACATAGTTAAGCCTGCCAAAATAGGAAAGCAATGCACTTTCACTAATATTTCCATAGGCATTAGGGTCGGTAGTGCCGGCATCAATAACATCGAAGTAGTGCGAGCCTACCCTGACAAGGTTCTTTTTCTCGGCAGCAATCATTTCGTAATAAATGTTTTGGTATGAATTACCGGCTACTGCATTTATATCATGTTTCCCAAGAACCTTTTTAAATGTAAGCGTATTTTCAATCAATGAAGACACAAATTTTGACTTCTTCTCATAACGGGCTGACGGGGTATATGCCTGGTTTAGGGTAAAATTACCTTCTTTCCTAAGGTATTTACGATTATCCAGATTGGTTTCATAGCCCATATTTACTTTGTATTGCAACGATTTTGAAATATCCAGTGTTGCATATACATTACCCCTGATGCGTAAATTCTCAGTGGTGGTAATCATTAAATCTTCGGAACCGATCGGGTTAGTGCCAAACGTACGGGCAGTTGCTTCATCCCCATAACCATAGCCCCCAAAATTATTTTTATCATAAACCGGTATAATTGGCAGCATCCTTAAAACAGCAACATGTTTTGTACGGGAAGA
>JAADGO010000152.1:0-336 GCA_013152355.1 Chlorobiota bacterium | reverse complement strand
CAAGGTTCTCGCCAATTGTGAAAATCCCTTTCCTGCCTTCTGTGTTGACACGGAAACTGTAACGGTTCAATGATGTCCCATAAACTGTCCCCGGGTTATCAAAATAGTTCATTGAAACCAGGTAATCCCCGCTTTTGCTACCTCCTGAAAAAGAAAGGTTATGGTCTTGTACCACTGCGGTGCGGAAAACTTCTTTGTTCCAGTCTGTATTGCCACCCATCCAGTTTGGCACCGATTTAACACCCCGGACGCCATCAGCAATAGCTGTTTCATAAGCCAGGGTTGTAATCTTAATCCATTCGTCCCTGCCCATAAGGTCCATCATTGGCAAATTGT
>JAADGO010000239.1 GCA_013152355.1 Chlorobiota bacterium | reverse complement strand
TCCTTTCTTTAATTCCATTATTTCAGGCATTTCATCATAAGTCCGTCCGTTTAAAAGTCGTCCTGCCGCTTTTTTATTTTTTTCACCCCATTGCTTAAAGAAGAATGCAACATCTCTTATATTTCCCTTTTCTTTTGGATTTCCTTTACGCCATTGCAATGCAGTTTTCCCAAACAATGCCATATTAAGGACGTCTGCCTCAGAGGCATAAATAATAGATGTTTGTTTGCTATTAAGTTCCTTTGGGATCAGTTTTTCTTTAATGGCATCAGTATGGATTTTATAATTTATTTTGGATAAAGTGCGCTGAAAATTCCATTCAAGTTTTAACCGGTCATTTTCATCTTCTTTAAGTCGCTGGAACTCTTTTATTAAATAGAGTTTAAACTCTGCACTTATCCACGATGCAAATTCAAAAGCAATATCTTTCTGGGCATAGGTGCCGCCACCCCTTCCTAATTTGTTATAAACGCCAATGGCATTTGTAGTTTCAATCCATTTTGAAGGCGAAAGTGTAAAACTATTACTTCCTGCCTCAAATAAAAGGGGGTCGAAATCGACCCCTTTAAAATCGGGGTTATTTATCTTTTCCCAAAGACCCAAATACTCAATAGTACTTCTGTTCCTAAACCAATTCTTAACAACATCTTTGGGTTCGTTGGGGTTTTTAAATCGTGCTATATCGGTTAAAGATATATAATCATCTTTATTTTGACCAACAACAGAAATATCTGTTCCTTTAATATTTATTTTCTTTGCATTGATCATCGTATTAATTTTATTTCCATCGTCCTTGGCTGTCTTTTTTGTTAATGTACTTCATTCTTTGCTCTGCAACTTTCAATGCCTTTTGCCCAAGTTCTTCATCCTTAATTTCGTAAAGGATTTTTTCACTCAAATATTGAACAAGTAAATCTTCTTTTTTTAATCCGAGAATCTCAGCAAGTTTTATTATTTGTTCTTTAGTTGCCTTTCTCTCACTTCTTTCAATCTTGCTTAATATTGCAGTGTCAATATCAATAAATGATTAGTCCAACTTAATTGTGCCATTAGTGCTGACACATTTTCAATATTATAATAGGTTCATAAAATTGCTTCATACTGATTTAAACAGCCCTTTAATCAAGGCCGTGGATTTGCAGGTATGCTTCTTCAACCTTTTTACGGGCCCAGGGTGTACGGCGCAGGAATTTCAAACTCGATTTTATACTTGGGTCGTGGTTAAAGCAACGAATGTTTATTTTGTGCCCCAAATGCTCCCATCCGTAAAAATCAACCAGGTGGTTAAGTATCATTTCAAGGGTTTTCCCATGCAACGGATTGTTGGGTTGATCGTTCTTCAAATTATTATTTCCTTTCATCAGATATTAAAGACTGCCTAAAATTATCCTTACTTATTATTTCTTTACTTACTACTTACTACTTACTACTTTTTACTTATTACTTTTTACTTCCTACTAACTCCAGCCCCTCCAGTAATTCAATGTACTTCCTTATCCCTTCAAAGATTTCGGTTTTGAGGATATATTCGTTAGCGGTATGCGAACGTGCCGAGTCGCCGGGGCCCAGTTTCACAGAGGGGAAGGAGATAACTGCCTGGTCGGAAGTGGTGGGCGAACCATAGCAATTGAAACCCATTGATTTTGCCCTCTTTACAAACGGGTGGTTCGGGTCGATCCCTGATGAGTTTAAGCGCAACGAACGTGGCCTTACTTCCGATTCAATCAGCTTGTCGATGGTTTCGAGAACCTGTTGGTTTGTGTAAAATTCGTTGGTACGTACATCTACAACAAAATTGCAGGATGAGGGGATTACATTGTGTTGGCTGCCTGCCTCAATTTGCGTTACCGTAATTTTTACCGGCCCCAGTAATTCAGAGACCTTTTCAAACTTAAAGTTGCGTAATCTCTGAATATCATCGATGGCTATATAAAGTGCATTTACGCCTTCATTGCGTGCAGCATGGCCCGATTGCCCTTTGGCGGTGCAGTCGAATACCATCAATCCTTTTTCGGCAATAGCCACCTGCATTTTAGTAGGCTCCCCAATAATGGCAAAATCGGCAACAGGCATATCTCCTAAAACAGATGCCAATCCGTTTTTACCGGAAATTTCTTCTTCTGCAGTTGCTGCATAAACCAGGTTGAAGGGTAGGTGCTGTTGTCCGTAAAAATGCACAAATGTTGCCAGCAGCGAAACCAATGGGCCTCCTGCATCGTTACTGCCCAGCCCGGTAAGTTTATTACCTTCGTCATTGGCTTCAAACGGGTCAACTGTCCATCCTTTTGCTGGTTTAACCGTGTCGATGTGTGAATTTAATAAGATAACCGGCTTCCCTTCTTCAAAATACCGGTTCAAAGCCCAGGTATTGTGTTGCTTTGTTTTAAATGGGATATTTACAGAGGAAAGGAAGTCACGGATTACCCTGGCAGCATTTTCTTCCTCCCTGCTTAAAGACGGGGTATTGATAAGGCTTTTAAGTAGCTGTATATATTTATCATACATCATGCCGGTTGATCTGTTTTTTGTTTTATCATTGAAGTTGTTTAAAGTTAAATTGAAAACCTGGGAGAAATATTTTAATAAAATTTACTGTCGTTCCTTTGTCCCCAGCTAAAACCTATCTCCCATAAAGAGCCTGGTACCTCTCCCTGTTGCAATATTTTCGGCATTGGTGATCAACACCTCTTTCACCCCGTTTTTAATTGCGTTAAACCCATTGTCGAGTTTTGGTATCATTCCGGCATTTACTACCCCATCCTGTTTGTACTCAAGGAATGAGTTGTAAGTCAAATCGAAAATGATACTTTCTTCATTCTCGGGGTCGGAAAGGACGCCTTTTTTCTCAAAACAAAAAATCAGGTTAACATTAAAAATATTTGAAAGCTCTACAGCAAGCGCAGAAGCTATTGTGTCGGCATTAGTATTTAGCAGGAGCCCTTGCCCATTATGGGTTAACGGGGCAATTACCGGTACAATATTTTCATTGAGGAGCAGCCTGAGTTCTTTTGTATTTACCTCTTCAATATCGCCAACAAAGCCATAATCAATCTCCTGGACGGGGCGTTTCTTAGCCCTTATCAAATCAAGGTCGGCACCTGAAAAGCCGGCTGCATTGCAATCAAGTGCCTGCAACCCGGCAACAATCCGTTTGTTTACCAGCCCGGCATATACCATTACAACAACGTCAAGCATGGCTTCATCGGTGATACGGCGGCCTTCAACCATTTTTGTTTCAATGCCCAGTTTTGCTGCAATATTGGTAGCCGACCGCCCTCCGCCATGCACCAATATTTTATTCCCCGAAATTTTATTGAATTCCAGTAAAAAAGCAGTCAAAGACTCAGGCGTTTCCACTACCTTACCGCCTATTTTTATTATAGAAAGCCGATCCATTCATCTAACTATTAGTTTATAACAGAATAAAGTTCTCCAGGATTTTCGCCCCTACCGGCCCACTTTTCTCAGGGTGGAACTGTGTAGCGTAGAAATTATCCTTTTGAAGGGCTGCACTAAAAGGAACAATATAATTGCACAAGGCAGCAGTATGTTCCCCTTTGGCAGCATAATACGAATGTACAAAATATACGTATTCTCCCTCCAGTTCTTTAGTAAAAATACTACTTTTTAAATTATGGATTGAATTCCAGCCCATGTGCGGTACTTTGGTGATGTACTCCTGCCCCGGCTCAGGGGTGAACCGTTTTACTTTCTCTTCAAATATGCCAAGGCATGGGGTATCGTTTTCTTCGGAATAGGAGCACATTAGTTGCAAACCAAGGCAAATTCCTAAAACCGGCTGTTTTAATGAAACAATTATTTCACCGAGCCCTGTTTTACGGAGGTAAGCCATGGTAGTGCTTGCTTCTCCCACCCCGGGGAAAATAACTTTACCGGCATTGATTATTTTTTCAGGGTCGGCAGTTATTTCAGCAGTTACATTCAGCCTTCGGAGGGCATTGCTGACCGATTCGATATTGCCAGCGTTGTATTTTATGATTACAATGTTCGAAGTCCGGTGCCGGGTGCCTGTAATCCTTGTTGTAGTTGCCATTTCAATTAATTTAATTAAATACGACAGTCCTGTTTTTATACACCAGGATTTTCCGTTGCAGGTGTTTGTACACAGCATTCGAAAGGACTATTTTTTCCAGGTCGCGGCCTTTCCTTATAAGGTTCTCAACCTTATCCAGATGGCTGCAACGTGTTACACCTTGTTCGATTATTGGCCCGGCATCAAGTTCGGAGGTAACGTAATGGCTAGTGGCGCCAATAATTTTTACGCCGCGCGCATGAGCCGCATGATACGGTTTAGCACCCGCAAAAGCCGGTAAAAACGAATGGTGGATATTGATAATCTTATTCGGGAAGTTTTTTACAAATTCCTCAGAAAGTATCTGCATATACCGGGCCAGGACAATAAAATCTATTTTATGTTTTTTCATTAACTCAATCTCTTTTTGCTCCTGCTCACGTTTATTCTCCGCAGTAATCTTTACCAGTTCAAAATCAATCCCAAAACGCCTGGCAACAGGCTCCAGGGTTGGATGGTTACTAATAATAACAGGAATCTCGACATCCCATTCGCCCGCAGTGTAACGAGCCAGTATATCGAAAAGGCAATGAGGCATTTTTGAAACAAAGAGTGCCATCCTGGGGATAGATACAGAGAAATATATTTTCCAGTTCATCTGAAGTTTAGATGCAATAAGCGTTTCAAAGTACTCCCCGACCTTATCGGTTGGAATGGCAAAGCCTTTTAATTCCCATTCAACCCTCATATAAAATATCTTTTCAACCCTGTCGACATGCTGCCCGAGGTAAATGATATTCCCGTTATTCTTATTAAGGAATTCGGTTACTGTTGCCAGGATACCCTGTTTGTCAGGGCAGTGGATGAGCAGGATAGCAGTATTCTTTTTCTCACGTAATGGTTTAATAGTCTTCATTATAAAGCCCCTTTTGTCGATGGAAGTTCAAAATTAAAAATATCTTTTCTGACAGCCATTTTGATGGATTTTGCCAATGCCTTAAAAATAGCTTCTATTTTGTGGTGTTCATTGCCTCCTTCGGCTTTAATGTTCAGGTTGCAACGGGCTGCATCTGAGAATGATTTGAAAAAGTGCATAAACATCTCGGTAGGCATATCGCCAATTTTTTCGCGCTTGAAACTGGCATCCCACACCAACCAGGGGCGCCCACTGAAATCAATGGCTACCTGTGCCAGGCAATCGTCCATTGGCAGGCAAAACCCGTAACGTTCGATACCTTTTTTATCGCCCAGGGCTTTAAAAAATGCTTCGCCCAATGTTAATGCCGTATCTTCGATGGTGTGGTGTTCATCTACCTCCAGGTCGCCATTGACCTTTATTTTAAGGCTGCACCCGGAGTGCCTGCCGAGTTGTTCCAGCATGTGGTCGAAAAAGCTTAACCCTGTTGATATTTCGCATTCCCCATTCCCATCTATATTTAATTCAATGGAAATATTGGTCTCTTTGGTCGTCCTCGACACGATTATTGTCCTTTCCGGTGCTGCCACAGTAGCATAAACATCATCCCATTTATTGGTAATCATTACACAATATTTATCCAACCCTGCCTGTATCAATTCTGTTTGCATCGAACTTCCGTTTAGCAGGATGCCTTTTGCCCCAAGGTTTTTCGCCAACTCAATATCGGCAAGGCGGTCGCCAATTACAAAGCTGTTTTTTAAGTCGTAGCCTCCTTCCAGGTATCGGGTAAGTAGTCCTGTCCGGGGCTTTCGTGTAGGGGCATTATCTTCAGGTAAACTTTTGTCAATAATGATATCATCGAAGGTAATCCCTTCATTTTCAAATGCTTTCAGCATTTTATCCTGGGCAGGCCAAAAAGTATCTTCAGGGAAGCTACTGGTTCCCAGCCCGTCCTGATTGGTTACAATTACCAGCTCGTAGCCCAGGTTCTTTTGAATATTATAAAGATTCCTGAAAACACCGGGGACAAACTCCAGTTTCTCCAACGAATCGACCTGGAAATCAAGAGGCGGCTCCTTGATCAGTGTCCCATCGCGGTCTATAAAAAGCACCTTTTTCATATTATAAAATTTTATATCAAATTGTTCAATGCCTCTAAAAGTAACTTATTCTCTTTTTCATTACCAATTGTAATGCGCAGGCTTCCTTCGCACAGATGTACTCTTGAGCGGTTGCGTACAATAATCTTTTTCTCAATAAGGTAATTGTAAATACCGGTAGCATCATGCACCTTTACCAGCAGGAAATTAGCATCCGAGGGGTACACTTTTACCACGAAAGGCAACTTCGCCAACTCTTTCTCCATCTTCCCCCTTCTTTCAATAAGTTCCTGTACCCACTCGTTTTTTTTAGATTCATTATTAATTAGTTCTAACGCTTTTTGTTGTGTCAGGATGTTAATATTATATGGGTACTTGATTTTGTTCAGTACCGAAATAATCCCTGGTTGGGCAAAAGCCATACCTAAACGGATACCCGCCATTCCCCAGGCTTTTGAGAATGTTTGCAGGATAACCAGGTTAGGGTATTTTTCTAAATCGGGCAGAAGGCTTTTTTCTATGGCAAAGTCGATATAAGCCTCGTCCAGTACGACAATCCCATCGAAATTTTCAACTACCCGGATTATCGAATCTTTTTTGAGGCTGTTCCCTGTCGGATTATTTGGCGAACACAGGAAAACAAGCTTTGTATTTTTATCGGATTTATTTATAATGCTTTCAGGGTTAATCTGAAAATCTTCGTCCAGGGAGACTTTTCTTACCTGTATATTATTAATATCGGCAGCTACCTGGTACATCCCGTAAGTGGGGTTTATTGAAATAATGTTGTCTTCCCCGGGTTCGCAGAATGCACGGAACAAAAGGTCGATAGGCTCATCGCTGCCATTGCCTAAAAACAGTTGGCTTTCGGGAGTGTTTTTCAGGGCGGCAATCTTTGATTTCAGCTCGCGTTGTAGCGGGTCCGGGTAACGGTTGTATGGTTTATTGAACGGGTTCTCGTTAGCATCAAGGAATACAAGTGCCTCCCCGGTGTATTCATCGCGTGCCGATGAGTAGGGTTTTAAGTTTATGATATTTTGCCGAAGCAATTTTGAAAGTTCCATTTTGACCTTGTTTATAATTGGCAGGTATCCTATTGGTATTTTACCGGGTTACCGGAACGGTGGAGTATTGAGATGATGAACCGGCCATTTCACCGTCATTCCATTTATCCTATCCAGAAAACCCGGTATATCTTTTAGAGGTACCTTTTTTAAATTTTTTTCTGATTCAAATATTCCAGCCTTAAAGCTACTGCATTTTTATGTGCGTACAGATGTTCTGCCACAGCCATTGTTTTAATAACTGGCCCCAGGTTCTTAATTCCGGAAGTGGTGATTTCCTGAAATGTAATTTTTTTGATGAAACTATCGATATTTACGCCACTATACGAACGGCTCCACCCGTTGGTTGGAAGTGTATGGTTTGTCCCGGAGGCATAGTCGCCAGCACTCTCAGGTGTAAAATTACCCAGGAATACCGACCCGGCATTTGTAATTTTTGATGCCATCTCAGCATAATTATCGGTACAAATTATCAGGTGTTCCGGGGCATATTCATTGATCAGCGATATTATATCTTCTTCATTGTCGAAAATAATTATACGGCTGCTCTCCAGTGCCTTAGCCGCTATTTCTTTACGAGGTAGCTGTGCCAGTTGTTTTTCTACTTCTTCCTGTACCTTTTTGATAATCCCGCTACCTTTTACAACCAGTATAACCTGGCTGTCGGGGCCATGTTCTGCCTGTGAAAGCAAGTCGGCAGCAATAAATCCGGGGATAGAAGTGTCATCGGCAATGACTGCTACCTCCGAAGGGCCTGCAGGCAAATCAATAGCCACTTCTTTTTGGCTGACTAACTGTTTTGCTGCCATTACAAACTGGTTGCCCGGGCCAAATATCTTTTCCACTTTTGGCACAGGGCCTGTTCCATAAGCCATTGCCCCAATAGCCTGTACACCACCTAATTTGAAGACTTTTGTAACCCCTGCCAGTTTTGCAGCATAAAGGATCGCAGGGTCAACTTTGCCCTCTTTATTCGGAGGGGTACACATTACAATCTCTTTACACCCTGCCAGTTTTGCCGGCACCGCCAGCATCAATACAGTTGAAAACAGCGGGGCACTTCCCCCCGGGATATACAATCCTACTTTTCTGATGGGCAATGGTTTCTGCCAGCAAAAAACACCCGGGGTAGTTTCTATTTTTTTTATTTCAGGAAGTTGGGTTTTATGAAAAACCTTAATATTATTGACAGCAACCTGCATGGCCAGTTTCAGCCCCTCTTCAAGATGCAATTCGGCATCGGCGATTTCAGCGTCAGCGACTAAAAAATCACGGATTACTACTTTGTCAAACTTGTTTGTGAGCTCCCGAAGTGCCTGCTCCCCTTTATCTTTTATTTCGTTTAAAATAGAATTTACCGTTTCGTTCAATTCTGAAATATCAAATAAAGGGCGTTCAATTATTTTCCCCCATTCGGAGGGGGATGGATTGCTGAAAATATTCATTCTTTTACTTTTTTTAGTACTGAAGTTGTTTGAATTCAAAACAACTTCATTGTGAGACTATTTATATTTCACTCTTTAAAAATACTCAATAAATTCAAACAGCCTTTAGAAAATCATTTTCTCAATTGGGATTACCAGAATACCTTCGGCTCCTGCTTTTTTGAGCTTGCCGATTACCTCCCAAAAGTCATTTTCTTCAATAACCGAATGCAGCGAGCTCCATCCTTCGGTTGCCAATGGAATGACCGAAGGGCTTTTCATCCCCGGAAGGATAGCCGAAATCTCGCCCAGTTTTTCATTTGGTGCATTCATCAGGATATATTTTTTATTTGCTGCCCGCTGGACAGATTCCATCCTGAAGATAAACTCATCAAGGATAGCCTTTTTTTGTTCCGAAAGGTTGGGGTTGGCAATCAGTACCGCCTCCGATTTAATAACTGTTTCAACCTCTTTTAAACGATTGCTTACCAGTGTTGACCCTGAACTTACGATGTCGAAAATTGCATCGGCCAGGCCTATTCCGGGGGCAATTTCAACAGATCCTGTGATAACATGGATTTCAGTATTGATACCATTTTCATTCAGGAATTTTTTTAAGATTACGGGGTAGGAGGTGGCAATTTTTTTACCATTGAAAAAATCCAGCCCATTGTATTCAAGCGACTTAGGAATAGCCAAAGATAACCGGCATTTGCTAAACCCCAGCCGTTTAGCGATTACTACATCAGCTTGTTTCTCCAGCATCTCATTCTCACCAACAATCCCTATATCTGCAACGCTGTCTTCTACGGTTTGAGGTATGTCGTCATCGCGAAGGAAGAGTACCTCTAAAGGAAAATTCTTCGCTGCACTTATTAATTTCCTTTTCCCGATGGTGAGCTTAATCCCTGTTTCAGAGATTAACTTCAATGATTCTTCGTTTAACCGCCCTTTTGTCTGAATTGCAATTTTTAATGTTTCCATATATACTTTATTCTTCAATTTATAAACTTATATACCCAGTATTGCCCCGTTACCCGGTTTTCCCCGGATCCGGTATCAGCCCACTCCTTCCCCCGGATCTTTGCCTCACTGAATGAAAAAAGGCTTGCCTTAACTGGCAAGCCTTTCCTGGTTTATATCTTTTAAATCAGACAAAAACAATTATAGCCTACCTGGTGAAAGGATCATTCTGTGATGGCCATAATGTATCAGTCCGAAATTCATAATTCTCAATTTTAAAATGCAATAATAGTTATAAATTATTATCCAAACAAAAGATTAACTGTTAAAAGTTTATCTGTTTTGAGAAACTATGAGACTGTTTAAATTTTATCCTTTGGCTTGTTTTTACGCCTTAAGCCCTCATGCAGCGTTAAAATTTCCTTAAATAGCGGTGCTATTCGCG